>JAYUYB010000724.1:0-2903 GCA_043752655.1 Chloroflexota bacterium | reverse complement strand
CCTCAACACTTGGCTGCGCGTCAAGGGCACTGCGACGCGCGGCGTTGCGGCGCTCCAGGGCCTCGCTCAACCGCCCTGGCAGCGCCGGGTTGCGCTCCAGCAGCGGGGCCAGGGCCTCGCGGCGCACCAGCAGCGCGGCAGTGTCCTCCAGGGCCGTCACGCTGGCCTGGCGCGGCGCCCCAGTGAGCAGGGCCATCTCGCCGAAGAACGCCCCGCTGTGCAGCTCGGTCAGCGCCACATCCGAGCCGTCTGGCGCGCGCCCCGCCACCAGCACACGCCCCGCCACCAGCACAAACAGCGTATCGTCCAACTCGCTCTCACGCACCAGCAGCTCGCCCTGGCCGTAGATGCGCTCCTCGACGCGGGCGGCCAGCGCCGCGCACTCCTCTGCGCTCAGCCCGGCGAACAGCTCCACCCGCCCGATCAGGTCGGCCACCCGCGCGCGGCTCAGGGCGTGCTGCTCTGCGGCGTGGCGCGCGTCGGCCTCGTGCAGCAGCAGCTCGCGCTGCGGCGTTGGCAGGCGCAGGCCAGCCCGGCGCGTCTGGTACCAGACACTCGTAAGCACTGCGTCACGCGTCTCCACGAAGCGCTCGAAGTCGCGCATCCAGAACTTAATGTCGTAGGTAACGCTGTCGGCGCCGTAGGCGATCAGACGCACGGCAGGCGGCGGGTCGCTCAGCACGCCCTCGGCAGCGCGGGAGGCCCCGGCCAGCACCGTCTTCACCTGGTTGGGCGGGTGCTCCGGGGCAAGGGCGATCTGCACGTGCAGGGCCTGCAGCGGCGAGCCGAGCGTGTAGTTGCTGATCTCGGCCTGCGCCAGGTTGGAGTTGGGCACCACCAGCTGCGTGTTGTCCGTGGTTAGCAGGCGCGTGGCCCGCCAGCTCATCTCCAGCACCTTCGCGGGCTCGCTGCGCAGCAGCACCCAGTCGCCGGGGGCGAAGGGGCGCTCGATCTGCAAGGCCACGCCCGCGATCACGTTGCGCAGCAGATCCTGGAGCGCCAGGCCGAGCACCGCCGAGGCGACCGTGGACGAGATCACGATTGAGGAGAGCGGCACGCCGAAGACACGGTTGGCCGCCAGCAGCAGCAGTGCGACCAGGGCAAGGACGCGCACAATGTCGCGCACCAGGCGTGGCACGACCACCCCGCGCCGCAGCAGGGCGCGCCCCAGCAGCAGATCCTCCAGCAGATCGAAGCCGATGTAGCCCCATCCCACCAGCAGTGCGGCCACCACCAGGGAGCGCGGCCAGCCGACCGGCAGTAGACCCTCGCCGTCGAGCAGCAGTGCCCCACCAAGCAGCAGCGTGGCCGCCACGTAGGCCGGGCCGAGGGCGCGCGCGCGTGAGGAGCCGCGCAGCAGGCGCAAGATCAGCAGCAGCAGCGCGGCCAGGCCCAGGCCGGTGGCCACGGGCAGCAGGGCGAGTGGGGCAGGCAGATCTGGCACAGGTGCGACTCGCTGTGGGCGGCGGATGGAAGCTTGATTATAGCAAAGCCACCCAAAGCTGAGCTAGCCCTGAGATGTGCAGATTGTTAGCCCCTGCGGCTTGACGCTCCTGGCTCTGTGGCCTAGTATAGCAGCGGCGAACGTGTGGAAAAAAGGTTAGAACGTAAGGATATACCGGCATGAGTGGCTTGATGGAGCAGGTGCGGCTTGTGATTGAGCAGATAATGCAGACGCTTGGCTACCCCGGCATTGCCCTGATCATGCTGGTAGAAAATGTCTTTCCGCCTATCCCCTCCGAGCTCGTGATGCCTCTGGCAGGCTTTCTGGTGGCCAGCGGCACCTTTAGCTTCCCCGGCGCCATCGCGGCTGGCACCATCGGCTCCGTGGCTGGCGCCGTGATCCTCTACTATATTGGTATGTTCGCCGGCGAGCCGCTAGTGCGGCCCTTTATCCGCAACTACGGCAAGTGGTTCCTGCTCTCCGAGGCCGACCTCGATAAGTCGCTTGCGACCTTCACGCGCCACGGCGACAGCATGGTCTTCATCGGGCGGGTGATCCCGCTCATCCGCAGCCTGATCTCGCTGCCCGCCGGTATGAACCGCATGCCGCTGCTGCGCTTCCTGCTGCTTACCACTGCCGGCTCAGCGATCTGGACAACCTTGCTCACCGTGGCAGGCTACATCCTGGGCGCCAACTGGTCAACCGTCGTAGACTTTATCGGCCAGTACCAGAGGTTTGTGCTCGCTCTGCTTGCCCTAATCGTCGTCGTCTTCGTGGTGCGCCGCGTGATCCAGCTGCGCGGCAGGGGCCAGGCGGCGTAGTCGAGGCCCCGCGAAGGTCGCGAACCGTTCGTGGTCCAAACGGTTCGCGCCGTTCGTGGTCCAAACCTCCGGCCTACCCCCGCATGAACAGCAGCGTGGCCCCGTCGTCGGCGGTGAGCGTGAGCGTGTCGTCGGCCAGGGTGGAGCTGGTGACGCGGCCCATCAGGTCGAAGAACATCGTCTCCTGATCCATCAGCTCGGGTGCGCACATCATTTTTGTGCCTGCCATCTGGCCAAAGCTGATGCTGGCGTCGTCGCTGGTGTAGCCGCCCATGTAGCGGTTGCAGCCCGTGCTGCCGGACACACGGCCCTCCGCGCTGAACGCGAGCGTCGGCGCGCTGTCTGCCACGGGCGCAGCGCCGTTCAGATCGCTGAGCAGCCAGTTGCTGCCGTTGAGGTTCTCCATCTTCTCCTCGGTTGTCTGTGTGATGCCGGGCGCCTCCCCGGCGGGCACGGCGGCGGGGGCGGCGCAGGCCCCCAGGCTTAGGCTACCTGCCAGTAGTATGGCAAACAGCACAACAAGTTTTCCTCATGGTACCTTACTCCTTGGCATCTGTCGCCCGCCGCACACCGGCGGGCGCTGATTCTTACGCGACTCAGACGTGCGCCCATAGGAGAAAGTTCCGTACGCAACCATC
>JAYUYB010000723.1:0-2905 GCA_043752655.1 Chloroflexota bacterium | reverse complement strand
CCCCTGTGTGACCGGCCAGCGCCAAAGCATCCTGGCTTGTGATCGTAACAAAAGCCTCCTCCAGGCTCATCTCCTCACCCTGCATCTTGAGGATGAGCCCGCCCGCGTCGCTGATCACCCGCGAGAGCCGTGCGCGCACGTCCTCCTGGCTGATCAGCACCAGCGCAAGCTGGCGGCCCTCCTGCTGCACCTGGACAACATAGGGCTGGCTCGCGATCCGCTCGACCAGGGCCGGCGTCACCTGTTCGACTTCGATCGTAAGGCGCTGCTGGCGGGCGAGCCGCCCGCGCAGGCCCTCCATCGTATCTTCCACCAGCAGACGCCCGCCGTGCAGGATGCCGATCCGGTTGGCGGAGTGCTCGATCTCTGAGAGAATATGGCTAGAGATGAAGACCGTCCCGCCCGACTGCTGGTAGGCGTCGATGATCGCGCGCACCTGCCGGATGCCGTGTGGATCAAGCCCACTGACCGGCTCATCGAGGATCAGCAGGCGCGGCCGATGCACCAGTGCGCGGATCAGACTGAGCTTCTGGCGCATGCCACGCGAATAGTCGCGGGCCAGGCCGTGGCGCACCTCCCATAGATCCAGTTCGTGGAACAGCTCCTCCATGCGCGGCCCCGGCCGCTCTACGCCATACAGCCTGGCAAAGAAGCGCACCAGCTCCCAGCCGCTCATCTGCGAGGACTCGGCCGGCTCCTCAGCTACCACGCCGATCTGCTGCTTGAAAGCGAAGTCGCCCGGGCCGATCTCCTCGCCGAATACCAGGAGCCTGCCGCTTGTTGGCCGGATCAGGCCCAGCAGCATATGGATAGTTGTCGTCTTACCGGCGCCGTTCGGCCCCAGGAAGCCGTAAATCTCGCCGGCGCGAACATCGAGGCACAGATCAGCGACCGCCAGATGGTTCTGGTATCGTTTCGTGAGCTGCTCAGTCTTGATCATGCGGGCTCTGTATGCGAGTATGCGGTGTCGTGTGTGTAAATCGATTACGTTGCCGGGATAGACACATTATAGCATACCAGCGGAGACCTACGTAGCCTGGCAGCGACCTGTGGCGGAGGCGCTAGCGCTCGTCTGTTAGGCCCTTCAGACCAATTCAACGTACTCCTGCTTTATCAGCGCCGACTCAGCGACGCCGAAGTGGCGAAGGAGCGCCGCAATCAACTCGACCTTCTCTGCGGCGTCGCTGTGGCTCCAGGTGCGGCTCTTTATCTCCAGGTATGGCCCCGGGTCTTCGTGGTTCATCAGTTCATCAAGATTGATCGCGAAATCCTTCCCTGCGTAAAGGATGCGCCAGCGCCGACGACGCTTCTCGACGGCGGTGATCTGATCGGGCTGGAAGTACTCACGGTAGAAGCGCACCGTGTGATCGGCGATCGCATCATAGCGCGCGCGCGAGCTCATGACCGCGTTCGGGTACGCACCCTTTACCGCCGGCTCGGTGAGCGTCATCGTATATTTTGGCTGCAGGCGCGCCCCTGGGTCGAGGCGATGATCCTCGCGCAGCCGAATCCGCCCGCGCCCCGGGTCGCTGAAGCTAAAATAGGTATCGTGCTGTGTGCGCTCGCTCGACTTAGTGATCGTGATCGCCGGATCGCTAAGACGTGCGATGATCTGGTCGCTGTCGCTGATCCGCGCCTTCACCTGCACCTCGAAGATCTCGATCGACTTCACTCCGGAGATTGCGACGATCTTACTCAGCAGGTTGTCCTCGCGTTGGGTCAGAAACAGGTCGATCTGATCGGCGATCGCCTGGGCGCGCATCAGCACATGTTCCGTATCAACGGTAAGGAGCTGGTGATCGCGTAGCAGGAAGCGCCCATCGACCATGGTATGGCGAACGTCGCTATTATGGGCGGTGTAGACCAGGTACGAGTAGATCGCGTCGTTCGTGTAGCGGTAACGTGGGGTCGAATGCAACTGGCCAAACTCAACGACGGTGATATCGGCGCGCTTCCCCGGCTCAAGCGAGCCGACGATCTTCTCGAGCCCGATCGCCTGTGCGCCCCAGCAGGTCGCCAGGGCCAGGGCCTCACGGGCCGGCACGACGGTCGGGTCTCCGCTCAGGCCTTTTGGCAAAAGTGCAGCGAGGTGGATCTCAGTCCACATATCCTGATCATCATTGGAGGCCGGCCCATCGGTGCCGAGCCCAGTCTTCACCCCGGCCTCAATAAAGCGCTGGTAGGGGCCAACACCGCTGGCGAGCTTGAGGTTCGACGAGGGGCAGGGCACCGCGCCCGCCCCGTGGCGCGCCATCAACAGAATGTCATCTTCGGTCGCGTGAATGCAGTGCGCTCCGATGCAGTGTACCTCGAAGGCCCCCATCGACTGGACATAGGCGATCGGGGTCATGCCACGCTGTTGGCGACTCTCGACTACCTCACGCGCCGTCTCCGAGAGATGGGTTACCAGTGGCACGCCATACTCGCGACAGAGCGCCACCGCCTCGCGATAGATCTCATCGGTGCAGGTGTATGGGGCGTGCGGTGCGATCGTCGGGATCACCCGGTCGTGCGTGCTCCATTGCTCCACAAAGCGTCGGGCGCGGCGGATGCCATCCTCATAAGATGCGGCGTCGGGGGTCGGCATGCGCATCACCGTCTGGCCGCAGATTGCGCGCATGCCGGTCTCGTCGGCGGCGCGGGCTACCTGATCCTCAAAGAAATACATGTCGCAGAAGGTCGTCGTTCCGCCGCGGATCATCTCGGCGCACGAGAGCAGACTGCCGACGTAGCAGAACTCCTCGTCGACAAAAGTACTCTCGACCGGGAACATATAGCCGAACAGCCAGACATCAAGCTGGATATCGGCCACAAGGCCACGCAGCAGGCTCATGGGGATATGAGTATGGCCGTTGATCAGGCCCGGGAGAATAGCGCAACCCGCGCAGTCGATCACCTCATCGGC
>JAYUYB010000722.1:0-2906 GCA_043752655.1 Chloroflexota bacterium | reverse complement strand
GCGCGGGCGGTGCCAGCATCGCCACGGTGGCGGGCCGTGAAGTAGGCCGCCTCCACGAGGATAGCGGGCCGAAACGCCGCCGGGTAGACCTCCAGATTGGCAAGCGTGTAGTCCAGCTGCGCGCCCGCCGCCACAACATCGCCAAGCGTCAGCTCCACGCTGTACGCCATGAAGGCCGCGCTCACGGCGTC
The DNA here is from genome assembly GCA_043752655.1 of Chloroflexota bacterium. Taxonomy (GTDB): domain Bacteria; phylum Chloroflexota; class Chloroflexia; order Chloroflexales; family Chloroflexaceae; genus OHK40. The sequence continues at coordinate 2,715 of JAYUYB010000722.1, read as the reverse complement.
GAGTGTACCGTCGCGCAGCGCGGTGGCCCGCGCCACGAGCGAGGCATCCAGCTCGCGCAGGCGCCCAGCGAGCGAGGCGTTGAGCAGGAGAGCCACGGCGCTCCAGCGCTCTGCCTGCGGCCCGCCGCGCAGCAGCATCAGGATGCGCGCGCCATCGGAGTAGAAGCCGCCAGAGCGCATCGGCACAAGCGTGATGATGGTGATGATCAGCCCCAGGCTGGTAGCAACCAGTAGCGCGGCGGCGGGCAACCCATTGGCGAAAGCCATGGCGACCAGTGCGAGCAAGGCTATCAGGAGGCTGCCAGCCGGGCCGCCTACCACCATCAGCAGCATGCGCCGGATGAGGTTGTGGCCATCGGGCGGCACCGACGCCGCAACGCCGCCCGCCAGGGACAGGCTGCGGTTCAGCTCTGGGCGCAGCCGCTCCCCCATCCAGTTAAGTTTGAGCGGGCCTGCGACAAGCATCAGCGGTCGAAAGCCCGCAAGCACGCCGCCCGCCAGATGGCCAGCCTCGTGCGCCAGCACCACCAGGAACCAGATCGGCAGCAGCAGGAGCAGCAGCGCGATCAGCTGGCCGCCGCTTAGGTTGAGCGCGGGCACAAGCCCCAGCCACTCGGTGAGGTTTTCCAGCAGGTAGCCACTTAGCGCGCCGATAGCGGCGAGGCCAAGCATAACCAGGGCCGAGCGAAGCCGACCAACGCCGCGTGGTGCGCTCGCCTGTTTTGAGTGTGTCATCGTTGTTCTTTGCCTCGCGCTGCTCAAGCTGCAAGCTGCAATCCCTACGCGCCTCGCCCAAACAGCACGCGCTCGCGCCCAAACAGCCGCGTGGCGGCCAGGGTGAGGGCTATTCCCAGCGCCAGCGTGATGGCCGCAGAGACAAGCACAAACAGCGGATCGACGGGCTCGCCGCGCAGCAGCTGGTTGATCAGCACCTGCTGGCCAAAAGTGGGCACGAGCATCTGCCAAAGGGCGGGCCGCAGCGGCAGGAAGGCCAGGAAGAGCCCTGGCAGGGCGGGGATCAGCGGCAGGAAGGCCAGGTAGCTCTGGGCCTCCTTCACGCTGCGCGAGACGGTGGCGATGATCATCTGGAGCGCGGCGGCGAGCAGCATGATCGGCAGGGTGATCAGGAAGATCGCGGCCAGCGTGGGTAGCCCCAGGCTGAGCCGCACGCCGAGCTGCTCACCAACCGGGTTCAGGTTGATCACGGCGGCGAAGCCGGCCAGGGCAATGAGCACGCTCAGCATGGTCGGCGCCAGGCCGGCCAGCAGCTTGCCCAGCACGAACTCGCTCCGGCGCAGCGGGTTCAGCAGCAGCGGCTCAAGCGAGCCGCGCTCGCGCTCGCCCGCCGTCACGTCGATTGTCAGGCCCATGCCGCCCACAAACACGGCGAAGATCAGAAAATAGGGCAGCACGTTCAGCAGCTGGGCGGCCCTGCTCTCGGGCGTGGCGAGATCGGCCTCCTCCAGCGCTAGGGGCAGCACCACGCTGGGGCTGATGCCGCGCGCCTGGAGGCGCAGCGCGCCCAGCTGGTTGCCGTAGGCCGTCACCAGGCTGCGCGCCCGCTCAATACTTGGCGCTGCCGACTGCCGCGAGCTGTCGAGCACAAGCTGCACAGGCGCCGGCAGGCCCGCCGCCAGGCGCTCGCCATAGCTGGCGTCCACCACAAGCACCACATCCGCGTCGCCGGCCCGCACGGCGGCCTCAGGGTTCGCCGGGGCTGGCTCCAGCTGCACGTTGCGCTGCTGGAGGAAGGCCATCAGATCTGGGGCGTGCTCGGCGCCGGCCACGGGCAGCGCTAGCGGCTTCTCCACGCTCTCGCGCACAGTCTGGCCGATCACGGTGAACAGCAGGAAGAGCATCAGCGGGCCGAGCAGCGAGGTGAGCAGCGCGTTCACCAGGGTGCGCCGGTCGCGGAAGTTGTCGCTGAGCTCCTTCTGGAGCACGATCCCAATGCGCTCAAGCATCTAGGCTCCTCATGCCATCAGCCCCTCGGCCGAGCCGATGGCGGCGACAAACGCGTCCTCAAGGCTGGCCTCGCCGGTGGCGCGGCGCAGCTCGTCGGGGGTGCCGGCGGCCACAGAATCGCCGTGGGCCAGCACCACGATCCGGTCGCAGAGCGCGGCCACCTCCTGCATAATGTGCGAGGAGAAAAGCACGCAGCGGCCCTCGTCGCGCAGGCGGCGGATGATCGTTCGCATTGCGCGGGTGGCCAGCACATCCAGGCCGTTGGTGGGCTCGTCGAGCACGATATTCTGCGGGCTGTGGACGAGCGCGCGGGCGATCGCCACCTTCACGCGCTGGCCCTGCGAGAAGCCCTCGACCCTGCGGTCGGCGATCTCCTGCATATCAAGCAGCCGCACCAATTCGTCGATGCGGCCCTCCAGCGCGGCGCCGCGCAGGCCGTGCATGCGGCCAAAGTAGCGGATATTCTCGCGGCTGCTGAGGCGTCCGTACAGGCCACGGCTATCTGGCAGCACGCCCAGGCGCCGCTGGACCGCAACCCTGTCGGCAGACACATCGAGCCCGTCTACGCGTGCGAAGCCCTGGTCGGGGCGCACCAGCGTGTAGAGCACACGCAGCGCCGTGGTCTTGCCGGCGCCGTTGGGGCCAAGCAGGCCGGTGATACTGCCATCGGGCGCGGTGAGGCTTACGTCGCGCAGGGCTACGACGTTGCCAAAGCGCTTGGCGAGGTGGGCCACTTCGATCATGGAACAT
>JAYUYB010000721.1:0-7273 GCA_043752655.1 Chloroflexota bacterium | reverse complement strand
TGTGCCCTGTACCCTGTCCTCTGTTCCCTCGCTACAGCATCTCGATCTCGTACGCGCCGATCGGGCAGTCGGGGCGCTGCCGGTCGATGAAGCTGACGACGGCCTCGAGCTGGCCGTGGGCGTAGCTCGCCGAGGTGGAGACGCAGGCGATCCCGAGCACGGCGCTCTGCCAGAGATCCTGGTCGTCGACCTCGTTGATGGCGACGTTGAACTCGTTGCGGACACGGCCGATGATCGACTTCACCACGCGGCGCTTCTCTTTGAGCGACAGCGCCACCGGGATGGAGAGCTGGAGTGTGCAGACGCCGATAACCATGTGTTAGTTGAGGCTGCCCATGCCGCTCTCGCCCTCGCCCTCGCCGGGCTTGTGGCGGCCGCCAGGCAGGATGGCGAGCTCGGCGCGCAGGTCGCCGTTGATCTCGCGCAGCCGGGTCACAAGGTCGATCTCGAGCCAGTGCTGCTTGCGGCCGAAGGGTACCTGGATGCGGTCGGCCAGCTGGTAGCTCAGGCTCACCGGGTCGTCGGGCAGCTCCTCGGCCTGCACGGGCACGCCGGTAGCCACAGCCACACCCTGCCAGTAGCGCTCGTAGGTGGCGCGCAGAGTGCGGGCGGCGGCGACAGCCTCGGCGGGAGTCTCGTCCAACAGCTCCTCCACGGAGGCGATCAGGTAGGGCGCGTGCTGGATGATGGAGCGGGTGCGGAAGCGGCCCTCGCCCACGGCGGTGAGCAGGTAGCGACCATCATCGAGCTTGATATTGGCGCTGATCAGGGCGAAGGTGCCCACCGCGTAGGGCTGGGCGGACTGGGCGCCCACGCGCCCCTCGCTCACTTCGTGGCCCGCACGCAGCAGCACAACCCCGAAGGGCGCGCCCCGCTCCAGGCAGCGCCCGATCATCAGCTTGTAGCGCTCCTCGAAGATGTGCAGGTTTAGGGTGGCCCCTGGGAACAGGGTGGTGCCGAGAGGAAAGAGGGGTAGCTGGTGGGTGATCATAAATATTTACTCTTCATGCCAGGTACACGTCCAGACGTTCAGCTCAACAGGGCCGACGTTCAGATCCACGATGAACTCGATCTCGGGGCTGGAAAAAGCCTTCTGCGCGATGATGCCGTCATAGGGGATCGCCTGGCCCGCCTGGAGCACCAGCACCCCGCCCACCCGCAGGTCGAGCAGCTCGGGGCGTAGCTCGGCGCCACTGCCGCCCACTGCCGCCAGCAGCGCCCCCCAGTCGGGGATGGCGCGCCGCAGGGCGGAGCGCAGCGAGCGCGAGCAGGCCACGGCATCGGCGATCTGGCGGGCGACCGCCTCGCTGGCGGCGCCGCGCACCCTTACATTGATGATCTTACCACTCCCTGCCGCATCGCGCACGATCTGCTGGGCGAGATCTGCACAGAGGGCGTCGAGCGCCTCCTGGAAGGCCACCAGCTCGCGTGAGCCGTCGGCGATGGGCGGGCCGCCCGCCGCGCCGTTGGCCAGGATCAGCACGTTGTCGTTGGGGCTGCTGTCGCCATCAAGGTTCAGGCGGTTGAGGCTGCGGGCGACACTCTGCTGGAGGCACGCCTGGAGCAGCCGCTGGTCGATGGCCGCGTCGGTGGTGATCACGCAGAGCAGCGTGCCGAAGCGCGGGTGGAGCATGCGGGTGCCTTTGGCCATACCGGCCAGCACCACGCGCTGGCCCTCGCCGAGCTGCACGCGCAGGGCGCGCTCTTTGGGGCGCGTGTCGGTGGTGAGCATCGCCACGGCCGCCCGCCTGCCGCCGCCGCTGTCGAGCTCGCTTACGGCGCGGCGGATGCCGTCGCGCAGACGGCCCATGGGCAGGGCCACGCCGATCACCCCGGTGGACATCAGCAGCACAGCGTCACGCGGGATCTCCAGCTCGTCGGCCACCAGCTTTGCGCACTCCACGGCGTCGGTAAGGCCCGCCTGGCCGGTGCCAGCGTTCGCCTGGCCGGAGTTGATCAGCACGGCGCGCAGGCTCTCGCGGTTGCGTGAGAGGATGGCCTGGCTAAGAAAGACCGGCGCAGCCTTGGTGACGCTGGTCGTAAAGAGGGCGGCCGCCCGACAGGGCAGGAGCGAGTAGACGAGCGCCAGGTCGCGGGCGCGGCTGCCGTCCTTCATGCCGCAGGAGACACCTGTGGCCCGAAAGCCGCTCGGGCTGGCAATGTGGCCGTCTTCGAAGGTGGTGTAGCTCATTGTAAGTACTGAGTGCTGAGTGCTGAGGAACAAGTGCTGCGTGCTCGACAATCACCAGACGCGACAGATCAAACCCTTCAGGTACTCGCTCTCTGGGAACGTGAGCAGCACAGGGTGGTCGGGCGATTGGCTGAGGCGCTCGATGATCTGCGCGTCGCGGTGGGCGTCGACGGCGGCCCCAAAGACGATCTTCTGAAACAGGTCGGGGGAGACGAGGCCAGAGCAGCTAAAGGTGGCGAGGATGCCGCCGGGGCGCAGCAGCTGGAGCGCGAGCAGGTTAATATCCTTGTAGCCGCGTGCGGCGCGCTCAACCTGCTGCTGGCTATGCGCGAACTTGGGCGGGTCGAGGATCACCACGTCGAAGCTGCGGCCCTCGGCGCGGAACTGGCGCAGCACGCGGAAGACATCGCCCTCCAGCAGCTCGGCGCTCGCGCCGGGGGCGCCCAGCTCCAGATTGGCGCGGGCAAGCTCCAGGGCGCTGGCCGACGAGTCGATCAGGGTGAGGGCGCTGGCGCCGGCGCGGGCCGCGTACACACTGAAGCCACCGCTGTAGCTGAAGCAGTCCAGCACCTCGGCCCCGGCGCAGTAGGCGGCCACACGCGCGCGGTTCCCGGACTGGTCAAGGTAGAAGCCGGTCTTCTGGCCGCCGCGCAGATCGACGCTGAGCGGCGGCTGCTCGCCCGCAACGCCGGGCAGGGCGAGCGGACGCGCCAACAGCTGCGCGGGGGGGGCCTCGCCGAGCAGCACGCCCTCATACGGCAGCAGGCCCTCCTTCTCGCGCACGTCGGCGTCGCTGCGCTCGTAGATGCCCTGGGGGGCCAGGAGCTCGTTGAGCGTGGCGGCGATCAGCTCGGCGCGGACGGCCATGGCCTGAGTGAGCAGCTGAACCACGAGGAAGGGGCCATAGCAATCGACGATCAGGCCGGGGAGCCCGTCGGACTCGCTAAAAACCACGCGATACGCGCTGTCTGGGGTGGGGCCGAGGGCGGCGCGGCCAGCCACGGCGCGGGCGATGGTGGCGCGGAGCCACTCGGCGTCCAGGGGCTGCTCGGGGTCCCAGGTGGCAACGCGCACACGGATCTGCGAGGCGCCGCTGTAGAAGCCGCGGGCGAGCCACTCGCCGCCGGTGCCGAACAGATCAACGGGGTCGCCATCGCCGGGGGCGCCGCGCGTAGAGCTGATCGACCCCGAGAAGACCCAGGGGTGACGCATGTGGAGCGGGCGCTCACGCCCAGGCTTGAGAGTAACGCTTGCCATAAGCACCTTCTAGATCGCTTATGGAAGCACAGTGTAGCAGAGGGGTGTAATAGGGTCAAGCTTGCCTGCACAGAAGGGGCGGCGTATGATTTCGGGCGTACCCGTTGCCTGGCGGCTGAAGCCGCGGCTAGGGGATAGCGAAGCCCGCCTGCGCGGGCTGCCGAAGCCCGCCGGTACGGCCTCCATCCACACGTCGCACCCGCCGCTGTAAGCATGCTCTAGTATTTCAAGCCAGCTCTGCTATCCTTAGCGTACTCCTGGGCCTTACCGTGAATCAGATAGCTGCTCGCGCCGACACATAGCGCCGCTGGGCAGACGACGTCCGATCTGGCTTCGGCGCAGCACTGGCCTTGTATCTGGAAGGACGCAATGGTTTACGCCGATTATGATCGCTATCTGGCGGCGATCACCGCGACGACGACCCCGCGCGAGCTTGCGACGCTGATCGTTGATCGCTACAACGCCGACACATCGGGCGACGAGCCATACACGATCGCCGCGCTGGACACGAGCAAGCTCCAGAATCTTGCTGCCAGAACCAACGCGCTGGCGGTGGCCCTCGCGCAGTCGCTGCCGAGTGGCGAGCCGAAGCTGCGCGCCGCCTTCGCCGAAGCGCAAAAGTTCGACTACGACGTCAGCTACACAGTTGACGCGCTCGACGGCTATGTCGATCTCGCAGACCTGGCGCGCAAGCTTGTGGCGCAGGCGATCTCGCCCGACGTCAGCCAGGCGGCGCAGGCGGTTGCCGAAGCTATTGGTGGGCGCGGCGAGGTCGACCGGGTAGTCGTGAGCCAGAAGGTCGTGAGCGGCCAGTATCGGGGCCGCGCCACCTGGGACTTCGCGAGCGCCTACGGGCTCTCGATCTACCACGCGGCTCTACCTGCCGCTTTTGCGGCGCTAAAGCATTCGGGACTGGCACACGCGGTGCGGGCGATATCGGCGTCGTGCGCGCGTTCGATTGCGCTACTTGCCGTAATGATAGCGACAGGCAATGACAATGATCTCGGGGATATTCGCGCTGTAGACCAGTCGATGTTCGTCGTTGATCCGGCGCGACCAATAGCCTGTGAGATCGACCTTGAGCGGTTCAGGCTTGCCAATGCCTTCGAACGGGGAGCGTAGAATAGCCTGAATCAACAGGTTGATCCGTTTGAGGAGTTTGCGGTCGTGTTCCTGAAACCACAGATAGTCGTCCCAAGCTGTGGGCGTGAAGCACAGCTTCATATGTCCAGCAACTCCCGCTCCTCGGCGGCTCCCGCTTGTGCCTCAGCGATCGATTGGCGCAGCTGCGCAGCATTGGCCGAGTTGGCCAGCAGGTAGCGGGTTTCCTGCCAAGCGGTATATTCATCAAGCGGCACGACGACAACCTGTTGGCCGGTTTCGAGCACGACGATCGTCGGCTCAGCATCGTCGAGCACCTGCGTCAGCAGGCGTTCCAGATTCCGCTTGGCTTCCTTGAGCGTGACCGCGTGCATAGTCCCTCCTCTGCCAAAACGCTAACAGTAGTATAGCAAACCTTGGCGTGCACTGGCGGACGGGTGATCTAAGACTGGGCACAGTCCAACGAAAAGCGCTACGGCAGCCTCGCCCCGTCGCCAGCTAGGGCGGCGAGCCCATCGCGTGCGAGGCCCTCAACCAACTCGCGCAGCCACGGCTCGTCGGCGGGGGCGTAGTCGGGCTTCACACGCGGGCCAAGCTCAGCCAGCGGCAGCGCCGCCCCCGCCGGCAGCGCCCGCAGCGCGTCCACGATCCGCCCGCGCAGCCAGCGCCGCGACCCCTGGTACGGCCCCTGCTTGCGCTCCGCCACGCGCCTTCGCGCCTTCGCGCCTTCGCGTTCGCGCCCTTCGCCGCCCTTCGCGCCGTTCGCGCTCCAAACGCCCTTCGCGCCATTCGTGGTCCAAACGTCATCGCCCATCGCCAGCATCAGCGCCTCGTCCTCGACGACCCAGGCGGCGTAGGCGCGGCAGTGGGCGCTGAGCGGGCAGCGGCGGCAGGCCGGGGCGGCTGCGGTGCAGATCAGGGCGCCTAGCTCCATGATCGCCTGGTTCCAAGCCCAGCCCTGGCCCGCTGGCACCAGCGCCGCGCCGATGGCGAGCAGCTCGCGCTCCATCGGCTCGGGCGCGCTGCCGTCGGGGCCGACCATGGCGCGGCGCAGCACGCGGCGGATATTCGTGTCCATGAAGGCCACGTCCTGCTCGAACGCGAAGCAGGCCACCGCGCCCGCTGTGTACGGCCCGATGCCGGGCAGCGCCCGCAGCGCCTCCACCTCGTGGGGAAAGACGCCGCCATGCGCATCGAGCACCGCGCGGGCGGCCCGCTGCAAGTTCACGGCGCGCCGGTTGTAGCCGAGGCCCGCCCACAGGCGGATCACCTCGGAGACCGGGGCGGCGGCGAGGGCCGCAAGACTGGGGAAGGCCTCAAGGAAAGCCATGTACTTGGGGATCACCCGCTCCACCTGGGTCTGCTGGAGCATGATCTCCGAGACCAGCACGCGGTACGGGTCACGCGTGCGCCGCCAGGGCAGATCGCGGGCGTTGGCTGCAAACCAGGCGAGCAGGGCGGGCTGGAGCTTTGAAGCCTCTTGGATCATGATGACAGGGTGGCACGGTGACACGGTGACAGGGTGACACGGTGACCGGGCGCTCGCTCTGCTCGCGCTGACAAGGTGACACCTAACGGGCTACCCATAGGTTTCAGCGGGACACACGTTTTATGTGGGCCGCCCGTCTCCGCCGACAGGTGTCACCTAGTCACCCGGTCAGCGCGCGCAGCAAGCGCACGTCACCCTGTCGCAGCGAGCAAGCGCAGCGAGCAAGCGTCAGTCCCCGACCGCCTTCACCGCCCCGCTCTCCCTGCGCGCCTCGATCACGTCCGTGATGCGGTTGAGCTTATCGAGCAACGTAGAGAGCTGGTTGACGCTCTGGAGCGAGACCATCACGTGCAGCACGGCCCGCCCGACGCGCCGCGTCTGGCCCTGCTCGACCTTCTCGATGTTGATCCCGGCATCGGCGATGATGTTCGAGATGTCGCGCCAGAGCCCCACCCGATCCCAGGACTCGACCCGCACGGGCACCGAGTAGCCTTTGGGCTGCTGGCCGCCCCAGGCCACATCGATCAGGCGGTTACGGTCGCTCTCGTTCACAATCGTGCGGCACTCGGCGCGGTGTACGGTGATGCCGCGCCCGCGCGTGACGAAGCCGACAATCGGCTCGCCGACCACTGGGCCACAGCACTTGGCGAGCCGGTTATGCACGGCGCCCACCCCGGCGACCTGCACGCCCACCGCTACAGGCTGGCTGCGAACGGGGACGGGCGGGATGGCCAGATCAAAAGTAGGCAGCTCGGGCTGCTGCTGATCGACCTGCTGGGAGAGCGCCTTCTGGGCCACACTGCGGGCCGTCGTCTCGCCGGTGCCGATCTGGTTGAACAGCTCCTCCACCGAGCGGGCGCCCATCAGATCCACCAGATGGTCGAAGCTCACCGTCAGGCCAAGGCGCTTCAGCTCCTTCTCCAGCAGATCGCGGCCGGCGGAGACATTATCGTCGCGCTCGGCGCGCCGGAAGAAGCGCTTGATATGGTTGCGGGCGCTGGGCGTCTGGACGAAGTTTAGCCAGTCGCGGCTGGGACCCTTGTCGCTCTTCACCGTCATAATATCGACGATCTCGCCATTCTGGAGCCGGTAGTCCAAGGGCACGAGCCTGCCATTCACCTTGGCGCCGATGCAGCGGTTGCCAACCTCGGAGTGAATGTGGTAGGCGAAATCTACCGGCGTGGCGCCATCGGGCAGATCGATGATCCTGCCCTTGGGCGTGAAGAGGTAGACCA
>JAYUYB010000720.1:0-2912 GCA_043752655.1 Chloroflexota bacterium | reverse complement strand
CCGCGCCGCGATCACGGACGGCCAGCGCGCCGCCAAGGGCCGCGAGGACGAGCTCTGGCAGAGTTATCGCAAGCGGCTTACCCAGCAACCCCCGCGTGACGAGCCGCTTTTCTAGCGCCTGGACGGTAGACGGTGGACGGTGACAAGCCTGAGCGATTGCTTGTGCCCTCCGTCTACCGTCTACCGTCTACCGTCTACTCTACTAGGTCACTATGGACGCAGAGATCATCGCCATCGGCTCCGAGATTCTCCTTGGCGCCACGATCGACACCAACAGCGCGTTCCTCGCCCGCCGCCTGGCCGACGCGGGGGTGAACTTGTTTCGCAAGAGCGTGGTGGGCGATAACGCCGAGCGCATCGCCGCAACCCTGCGCGAGGCACTTGGCCGCGCCGAGCTGGTAATCTGCACCGGTGGACTTGGCCCTACGCTCGACGATGTGACACGAGAGGCTGTGGCCCTGGCCTATGGCCGGGCCCTGGAATTTCGGCCAGACCTCATGCAGCAGGTCGAGGCGCGCTTCTCTGCTATGAGCCGCCCCATGCCCGAGAGCAACCGCCGCCAGGCGTATGTGCCCGCCGGCGCCCGCGCCATCGAGAACCCGCGTGGCACCGCCCCCGCCTTCCTGGTCGAGGACGCCATCGGGACCACGATTGTGCTGCCAGGCGTGCCCTACGAGATGCGCTTTCTGTTCGAGCAGGCCGTGATCCCCTACCTGCGCGACGAGCGTGGCGTGACGGATGTGATCCTGGTGAAGACGCTCCACGCCACAGGCCTGGGCGAGAGCACGATCGGCGAGATGATCGCCGACCTGATGCTGCAGTCGAATCCCACTGTTGGCATCTCCGCCAAGCAGGCGCGCTACGAGCTGCGCGTGGGCGCGAAGGCGGCCACCCGCGAGGAGGCCGAGGGCCTGATTGGCGAGGCTGAGGCGATCATCCGCGAGCGGCTTGGCGAGCATATCATCGGCGACGAGCCGCTTGCTGCGACTGTTGCGCGCCTGCTCGACGAGCGCGGCCTGACGCTCTCGATCTACGAGGGCGCCGTCGTGGCCCCGATCTACCGCGCCCTGGCCACGGCGCCCAGCGGCCTCGCCCACCTGCGCGGCCTGCTTGTCCACCCGCTCGACCGGCCCGCCGACGAGCACGCCGCCGCCGCGCTGGCCCACGCCGGGGCGATCAGCGCCGCCGACCGCTGGCGCAGCGATCTTGGCCTGGCCGCGCAGTCTGCCAGCGAGCCAGACGCTAGCGGCCTCACCGCTGTGAGCGTGGCCCTGGTGACGCCAGAGGGCAGCCGCCAGGTGACGCGCCGCTACGATCTGCGCCAGCCCGAGGGCTGGGAGTTTGTGGGCACCCTGGCCCTGGATCTCACCCGGCGCTACCTTTTGGGTGCTGACGAGTGAGCCTCGCGGGGCGCAGTGCTGGCCTAGCAGGGCTCCGCACTGCGGCGGGGACGGTTCACCGCGACAGGCAGTGGTGGCTCAAGTGTCTGGGCTATGGGGCGATCGCGCTGACCGGGCTCGGCCTGCCGCTTGCCGTGGGCTTTGTGATGGAGAGCCTGGACAATAGCCGCCGTGGCTACGCCACGCCGCTGCCGCCCTGGGGCGACTTCTCGCTGCGCTGGCTTACGGGGCTGTTCTGCCTGCTGATCGACTTTGCCTTCTTCCTGCTGCCGCTGCTGCTCGGTGGCCTGCTGGTGATCTGCTCCAGCGTGGTGCTGGTGCTCATGGGGCCGCAGGACGCAGACGCGGTGGGCGTGACGCTCGGCGTGATCGGGCTCGTGGCCGGCGGCTTTGTCGTTGGTATGTTTGCGGCGAGCGTGGCCCCGGCGGGGCGGCTGATCTTCGCCCGCGACGGCCGGATCGAGGAGGCGATCAGTATCGCCACGCCGCGCTGGGCGCTCGGCCCGCCGCAGCGCGCGATCTTTCTGCGCGCCCGCGTGGCCTCGCTGCCGGCCTACCTGCCGGCCGCAGCGATCGGGGGCGCCACGCTGGCGATGGCCCGTGTCAGCTTCGCCGGCCAGGGGTTCGCCATCGCCCTGGGCCTGTGGCTCACCGTCGCGGCGCTCGTCTACGCGCACCTGGTGGTGGTGCAGCTCTACACGGCGGCGGAGCGGGTGGCCCAGCGGCAGGCGTTGGGAATGTAGGCGCAGCGGGCTGGTAACATTTGGCGCAGGTTCGGCGTATAGTATGCACGTGCCCCGCGTATACGGCCTACAGGATCGCAAGGAGCTTCCCAGATGGACATCGGCAAAGCGTTTTCATTTCCCTTCGAGGACGAGCAGTGGGTGAGCAGCATCCTGATCTGCGGCCTGCTGATGCTCGTCCCGATCGTCGGCTGGCTGGCGATCGGCGGCTACACGCTGGAGGTAGCGCGCAACGTAGCGATGGGCAGCCCGCGCCCGCTGCCGAAGTGGGACAACTTCGGCGAGAAGCTGCGCCTCGGCTTCAACTGGTTCGTGATCTACTTTGGCTACACCCTGCCGATCACGCTGCTCGCGGGTCTCGCCAGCTGCATCCTGATCATCCCCGCCATGAGCGGTGACGATGGCGCGATCGCCGCCGGCCTTGGGCTGTTCTTCTGCGTGATGGCGCTGGTGGTTGTGCTGGGCCTGCTGATCTCGCCGCTGGCGCTGGCCGCCACGGTGCGCTACCTCCAGACGGGCAGCCTTGGCGACGCTTTCAAGGTGGGCGAGATTGTGGCGCTGGTGCGCGCCGATCTTGGCGGCTGGGTGGTGCTCTGGCTGCTCTCGATCCTTTGTAGCTTCGTGGGCCAGCTTGGCGGCTATGTGATCATCGGGATCTTCTTTACCCTGCCCTACGGCCAGGCCGTCTTTGGGCACCTGATGGGCCAGACATTGCAGCGCATGGGTCGCCCCGCCGCCATGAGCTACGCGCCCCCGTCGAATATGTAGG
>JAYUYB010000719.1:0-15773 GCA_043752655.1 Chloroflexota bacterium | reverse complement strand
CGTCGCCGCTAGGCGGCGCGTCGGCCTGCGCGAGCACGATGAAGCGTGTTACGTTGCCGAGGCTGTCGGCGATCTCGCGGGCCAGAATGCTCGCGCCGGTAAGCTCGGCGGCCCGCAGCGTGCTGATCGCGGCGGCAGGCCGCTCGTCGGCGAGCGCCTCGACGGGGGCGGCGCTGTTGCTGAGCGAGGCCACCGTGGCTACCCCCGGCAGGCAGCGCTCTACGAACTTGCGGCATTGCCCGAGGCTCTGCGGGTGAGCGTAGAGCACCCGCACATCGGAGAGGCGCACGCCCTGGCGGGCCACCAGGAACTGCCGGATCGGGATCACGATCTCGCCCACGATCTGCAGGCTCGTCTCGTGAATCAGCAGGTCGAGCGTGTAGTTCACGCTGCCCTCCAGCAGATTCTCGATCGGCAGCACGCCCACGCTGGCGGCGGCGGTCTCGATAGCCGTCACCACCGCAGGGATGCTGGCGAGCGGCAGCAGCACCGTCGCCGTGTCGCCGCCTGCGCGGGCGAGGGCGGCCTCCTCCGAGAAGGTGCCGGCGGGGCCGAGGTATGCAATCGTATCCATCGTACATTCCAAGTGACCAGGTGACCAGATGACCGGGTGACAGGGTGACACCTCACGGTGCCGATAGGTGTCACCTGGTCAGGGCGAGCGCAGCGAGCCCATGGTCACCATGTCATCGGCTATCCCAGGCTGCTACCACCAAACAGATCCACCGGCAGGCTGGCCGCGTCGCTGGCGTACCCGGCGGCGTAGGCCACGGCCTCGGCCTTGATGCGCTCCTGGCGCGCGGCGAGCATCTTGTTTAGGGCGACCATGTAGGCGTAGGCGGCGGCGACGATGGTGTCGGTATGCACGCTGTAGCCGCTGAAGATCTGTTGGGCCGCGCGCCTGCCGCTCAGCACGGTGGCGGTGCTCGTGCTGGCGCCCATCGTCTCGCTCGTACCATCGGCGGCGGGCACACCCTGCTCGCGGATGCGCACCGTCACCTCGGCCACGGCGTCCAGCCCCTCGGTGATCGCGTTGATCGCGAACTCCATCAGCTCGTTGGGCCGCTGGATCACCCGGTTGATCGCCTTGTAGATCGCGTCTACTGGGCCGGTGCCCTGGTCGCTGTCCACGTGGATCTGCCCGTCGGGGCCGATCAGCCGCACTGTGGCGGTGGGGATCATGCCCAGGCCCGAGCTGTACTGCACATGGTCGAGCCGATAGATCTCCGGCGTGTGCTGAAGCTCGCCCGTCACGAGCGCAAGGATGTCGCGGTCGTCGATGCGCTTCTTGCGGTCGCAGAGATCCTTGAAGCGCTCGAACAGGTGCTGAAACTCCTCGTCATTATCCAGCTCCACGCCCATCGCCACCAGCTTGTTGCGGAAGGCGTGGCGGCCCGAGTGCTTGCCGAGGATCAGCTCGTTGCCATCCAGGCCCACTGTCTCCGCGCTCATAATCTCGTAGGTCTGGCGATGCTTCAGCACGCCATCCTGGTGGATGCCGGACTCGTGGGCGAAGGCGTTGGCGCCCACAATTGCCTTGTTTGGCGGCACGGGCACGCCGATAAAGCTGCTCACTAGGCGCGAGGTGCGGGCCAGCTCCTGGGTGCGAATCTGGGTCTCCACGCCGTAGAACGTGCCACGGGTGTGGATGGCCATCACCACCTCTTCGAGCGAGGCGTTGCCGGCCCGCTCGCCGATGCCGTTGATCGTACACTCCACCTGGCGGGCGCCGCCGCGCACCCCGGCCAGCGAGTTCGCAACCGCCACGCCCAGGTCGTCGTGGCAGTGCGTGGAGAGCACACAGCGCTCGATACCGGGCACGTTGTCGGCCAGATCTTTGATCATGGCGCCGTACTCGTCCGGGGTCAGGTAGCCAACCGTGTCGGGGATGTTCAGGGTCGTCGCGCCCGCCGCCACCGCCACCGCCACCGCCTCGCGCAGGAAAGTCGGGTCGGAGCGGCCCGCGTCCATGGGCGAGAACTCCACGTCGTCGCAGAGCGAGCAGGCGAAGGCCACCATCTCGCTGATGATCAGCAGGGCCTGGGCGCGCGTCTTGCGGAACTGGTGCTCAAGATGGATGTCGGAGGTGGACATAAACGTATGAATACGGCGCTTGGCGGCGGGCTCGATGGCCGTCCAGGCCTTCTCGATATCCTCGCGGTTGGCGCGGGCCAGGCCGGCGATCACAGGGCCATCGGGGGTGCCAACCTCGCGGGCGATCTGATGGACGGCGGCCCAATCGCCGGGCGAGGCGGCGGGAAAGCCGGCCTCGATAATATCCACCTTCAGGCGGGCCAGCTGGCGGGCAACCTCCAGCTTCTCCTCCAGCGTCATCGTGCAGCCTGGGGCCTGCTCGCCGTCGCGCAGCGTGGTGTCGAAAATCCGTACGTGGCCTACATGGGGTTCCATATCGCTTTGCTCCTTTGGAATTGGGAGACCGGGAGACAAGGAGACAAGGAGAATCGCTCGCTGCGCTCGCTCGGGGGACAAGGAGACAAGGAGCGCCTAACGGCAGCAACGGGCTATCTCCCTGTCTCCTTGTCTCCTTGTCTCCTTGTCTCCGCTCACGCTCCGCCCGACCCCGGCACCACCTCACGCGGGTTGACGAAGGGCATCATGCGGCGCAGATCCAGGCCTACCTGCTCGATGCGGTGGCTCACGTCGGCGGCACGGCTGGCGTTGAAGCGCGGGCGCCCGTTGTGGTTCTCTTCGATCCAGTCCTCGGCGAAGGTGCCGCTCTGGATGTCGCTGAGGATCTGGCGCATCGCTTTGCGCGTGTCGTCCGTCACGATCTTGGGGCCGGCGGTGTAGTCGCCCCACTCGGCGGTGTCGCTCACCGAGTAGCGCATGTAGTTCAGGCCGCCCTGGTAGAACAGGTCGACGATCAGCTTGAGCTCGTGCATGCACTCGAAGTAGGCCACCTCGGGCTGGTAGCCGGCCTCCACCAGCGTCTCGAACGCCGTCTTCACCAGGGCGCTCACGCCGCCACAGAGCACCACCTGCTCGCCGAACAGGTCGGTCTCGGTCTCCTCAGAGAAGGTCGTGATGAGCACGCCAGCGCGGGTCGAGCCGATGCCCTTGGCGTAGGCCAGGGCGTCCTGAAGCGCGCCGCCGCTGGCGTCCTGCTGCACGGCGACCAGCGCGGGCACGCCGCCGCCCTGGGTGTAGACCTCACGCACGCGGTGGCCGGGGGCCTTGGGGGCCACCATGCTCACATCGATCCCGGCGGCGGGGATGATCTGGCCGAAGCGGATGTTGAAGCCGTGGGCGAACATTAGGGTCTTGCCCGGCCCCATGTGCGGGGCGATGTGGTCGCGGTAGATCTCGGCTTGGCCGATGTCTGGCGTGAGGATCATGATCATCTGGGCGGCCTTGGCGGCGTCGGCCACGGTCATCGCCGTGAGGCCGGCGGCCTCCACCTTGGCCCACGACTTGGAGCCGGCGTAGAGGCCCACCACCACATCGAGGCCGCTGTCGGCGAGGTTGCGGGCGTGGGCGTGGCCCTGGCTGCCGAAGCCGACGATCGCGATCTTCTTGCCCTTGAGCCGCTCGAGGTCGGCCTGCTTGTCGTAGAAAAGCTCTGCCATAGTAGATCTGGGTCTCCGTACATACACGAAGGGCGGACCACCTGGCCCGCCCTGTTCCACGCTTTAATTCAGGGCCGGTACGCTGGCGCCGTTAGCGCCGTTTGCGCTCTCCACGTACTGCTCGGCGTTATGGCCGCGCGCGCCGCGCACCATCGCGATCCTACCGGTGCGCATCATCTCTTTGATGCCGTAGCCGCGCACCACCTCAATGAAGTTCTCCACCTTCGACGGCGTGCCGGTCATCTCGATGATCATCGAGCTGGTGCCGACATCCACGATCTTGGTTTCGAACACGCCGCACATGGAGACGATCTCGTGGCGGATCGACGAGGGCGCGTGCAGCTTGATCACCACCATCTCGCGCTCCACCGTGGGGTCCTCGGTGACATCGCTCACCTTGATCACTTCGATCAGGCGGTAGAGCTGCTTCACCACCTGCTCCACATAGTCCGACTCGACGACGATGGTCATGCGGCTGATGCCGGGCTGCTCGCTGTGGCCAACCGCCAGGCTCTCGATGTTGTAGCCGCGCCGCCGCACCAGGCCCGCCACGCGGCTGAGCACGCCGGGGCGATCCTGGACGAGGGCGACGATGGTGTGTTTCTTCATTGGTCGCTGCGCTCCTATCGGGAAGACTGGGAGACCGGGAGACCGGGAGACAAGGAGACAAGGAGCGCCTGACGGCAAACAGGAGCTGTCTCCTGTCTCCTTGTCTCCTTGTCTCCTTGTCTCCTTGTCTCCCGCCTCCCACAGCGGCTGGCGCTCCCAGTTTGTGTCGATCCAGTCGGGCGACTCGTGGACCTGGATGGCCGCCTTGATGCTGCTGGGGCGCTTGCCATCGAAGCGATACTTGGTGAGGCCGACGGGCACTACGGCGATGGACTGAACGGTGGGGCTGAGGGCGATCAGATCCTCGACGCTCTGGCGCAGCACCTCGCCATCGTTGGCGCCTGGGCAGGCGACAATCTGGCTATGCACATCGATACCCATACCGCCGAGGCGCCGGATCTGCTGGCGCACATCGGGCACCTCCTTTTTGCCGAGCATCACAGCGCGCCAGAAGGGATCCGTGGCGTGGACGCTGATATTCATCGGGGAGAGGCGCTGGCGCTCGATGCGCTGCCAGTCGTCGTCGCTCAGGTTGGTAAACGTAACGAAGTTGCTGTAGAGAAACGAGAGCCGGTAGTCGTCATCTTTGAGGTAGAGCGTCTTGCGGAAACCCTTGGGCATCTGGGTGAGGAAGCAGAAAGGGCATTTATTGTTGCAGGTGCGCAGCCGGTCAAAAAGCGGCTCGGTAAACTCCAGGCCGAGGTCATCGTCGGCATCTTTCTCGACCAGGAGCACGCGCTGCTCGCCGGAGGCGGTGCGCACGTGGAGCTCGATCTGCTCCTCGGCGATGGCGAAGCGGTAGTCGATCACATCGCGCAGGCGCTGCTCGCCAACGGCGACGAGCAGGTCGCCGGCCTGGAGGCCGAGGGCGTCGGCGATACTGCCGGGGGCGACAGCGGCCACCACGCCGCCCTCGCCAGTGATCTGTTTGAGGTCGGGTTGATATTCCACAGGCTCAGGCCGCCCCGGCAGGCCGGTGGGCGGAGATAGTTTTAGATACGACATAGCATTATACCATGCGGCTATCAGGCAGCGTGCCGGGCGTTTCATCCGCAGATGACGCAGATTTCCGGCCCATTTCCGGCCCCCAACGTTGCACCCGCGCTGCCGACTCGATAGACAAATGCGCTTGCGGAGCGTACAATGCTCCCACATACGTACCTCACCAATAGCCGACCCACGCCGGTTGATCTGCGGCCCGCGTTGTTCGCAAGCGCATGTCGAAGCGAGCTGTAGTCCCTCTGCGCGCAGCGTTGCGCCTCTGCCTGATGCTGGCGCTGGCGACACTGCCGTTCGAGCTGGCGGCCGGCGTAAGCGTAGGCCCGCTCACGCTTACGAACGTCGAGCTGCTCATCTCCGGCGCGCTCGGCCTGTGGCTGGCGCTGTTGGTCGCCGAGCGACGGGCGCCCGCCGTGCCGCGCTGGCTCGCAGGGTGCGCGGCTGTTCTGGTGGGCAGCCTGCTGCTCAGCGCAGCCCTCGCCGCCGACGAGCGCAGCGGCGCCATCAGGTTCGCGCTGCGCCAGGGCCAAGGCGCGCTGCTGGCGCTCTGCATCGCCGACACGCTACGCCGCAGCGGGGGCGCCAGCCGCCTCGCCGGGGCGCTCCTGGCGGGCGCGGGCCTCAGCGCGGCGCTTGGGCTGGTGGAGCTAAGCGAGGCGGGCGCCGCGCTTGCGCTGCTCGCCCCCTTCAAAAGCGAGAGCACCTACATGGGCGGGCTGATCCGGCTCAGCGCAACCTTTAGCTACGCCAACACGGCCGCCCAGTACTACGAGGCGCTCCTGCCGCTGAGCGTGCTTCTGCTGATCGTAGGGCACAGGGCACAGGGGACAAGAGACAGGGGAGCACAGCTGGGCAGAGAGCACGCACGCGGCCAGGGTGCGCCCCGATGGCATTTGGCCCTGGGGCTCGGCCCGCTGCTCGTGCTTGCGACGCTGTTTACCTACAGCCGGGCGGCGCTGCTGGTTACGGCGCTGCTGCTGCTGCTGCTGCCCGTGGCGGCGGGGCTGAGCTGGGGGCGGGCGGCGCTTGGGCGGATCGGCCTGGCGTGCGTCGGGCTGCTGGCTGTTATCGTAGGGGTGGCCGCTGTGAGCCCCACCTTCAGGCTGCGCGTCAGCGAGCCGGAGGTTGCGAACTGGTACAGCGCTCGCTACCAGCCCGCGCCCCTGGCCACCCTGGCGCCGAACGAGCTGCGCCCCGTGCCGATCACGCTGCGCAATAGCGGGCGGATCGCCTGGGACCACGCGGGCACGCGCCCGGTGCGGCTCGCCTACCACTGGATCGACGCGACCACGGGGCAGATCGTGCGTTTCGAGGGGCGGCGCACCCCGCTGCCCCACACGATCCAGCCCGGCGCCGCCGTGGCGCTCACGGCCACCGTGCAGGCGCCCGAGCGACCGGGGCGCTACATCCTGGCCTGGGACATGCTGCGCGAGTACATTGGCCGGGGCTGGTTCAGCCAGATGGGCGTCCCGCCCGGACGCATGGCGGTGGTAGTGGGGGGTGTGCCGCCCCCCGGCGTGAAACCGCCGCCCCCGGAGCGCCCCGCCGCGCCCAGCAGCATTATGGCCCAGCCTGGCCCGCCTGGCCGCCGTGCGCTGTGGGGGGTGGCCATCGCGCTGTGGAGCGAGCGCCCGCTGCTCGGTATCGGCCCCGACGTGTTCCGTCATATCTACGGCCCGCGCCTCGGGCTTACCCTGTTCGACAGCCGCGTCCACACCAACAACCTCTACCTGGAGCTGCTCACAGGCGCCGGCGTGCTTGGGCTCGGCGCCTTCCTGGCGCTGATCGGCTGCTGCCTATGGGCGGGCTGGCGGGCTCTGACCGTCCACCGTCCATCGTCCACCGTCCACCGTCCACCGTCCACCGTCCTGCTCGGCGCGCTGCTCGGCATCGTCGCCTTTCTCGCCCACGGTATGCTCGATGTTTTTCTGGCCTTCACGCCCACCTACGCCCTGCTCTGGAGCCTGATTGGCATCGTGGCCGGGCTGGCGGCGCGGCCGGAGAGAGAGATCGGGGCACCTGGCTACGTACTTTGAGCAAGAGCCCCAGTCCGAGCACAAATATCTCTGGAACAGACTATGCGTATCGGCTATGAGATTACTGCGGTGGGCGAGCGACCATCGGGCATCGGGACCTACGCGCTCCAGCTGCTGCACGGCCTGGCCGAAGTGGAGCAGGGGCACGAGTATCTGCTGCTGTCGAACCGGCCGCATTCCAGCCCCCAGCTGCGCGCCCTGCCTGGCACGAGCGACCTGACGCGCCTCTGCCCCAGCCGCATGCTCTGGATGCAGCTGCTGCTGCCGAGGCAGC
Source organism: Chloroflexota bacterium (assembly GCA_043752655.1). Taxonomy (GTDB): domain Bacteria; phylum Chloroflexota; class Chloroflexia; order Chloroflexales; family Chloroflexaceae; genus OHK40. The sequence continues at coordinate 8,268 of JAYUYB010000719.1, read as the reverse complement.
TCGGCGCGGCGCGGCCCGACCTGTGCCACTACCCGAACTCGCTTGGCCCGCTGCGCAGCTCGTGCCCGTATGTCGTCACGATTCACGACATGACCCTGAGCCAGATGCCGCGCTTTCACCCCTGGCGCAAGCAGCTGCTTGTGCGCCCGCTCATCCCGCTTGTGGCCCGCAACGCGGCCCGCATCATCACTGTATCCAGCCAGGCCCGCGACGACCTAGTGCGCCTGCTGCGCGTGCCCGCCGAGCGGGTGACGGTGATCCCGGAGGCGGCCGCCCCGAGCTTTCGCCCGGCCTCGCTCGCTGAGCAGCGCCGTGTGCGCGAGGCTCACGGCCTGCACAAGCCGTATCTGCTGTACGTGGGCACGCTGGAGCCGCGCAAGAATCTGATCCGCCTGATCCGCGCCTGGCACATGCTGCGCCAGCGCCGCGCCATCCCGCAGCAGCTGGTGCTGGTGGGCGCGCCCGGCTGGCAGTACCGCCCGATCTTTGCCGAGGCCCACCGCCTGGGCTGCGCCGACGACCTGATCTTTGCCGGCTACCTGCCCCGCGACGACCTGCCGGGGCTCTACAGCGCCGCCGACGCCTTCGCCTTCCCGTCGCTCGCCGAGGGCTTCGGGCTACCGGTGGTGGAGGCGATGGCCTGCGGCGCGCCCACGCTGATCTCCGACATCGGCGCGCTGCGCGAGGTGGCCGCCGGCGCCGCCCTGGCCGTGAACCCGCACGACACCGCCGCCATCAGCGCCGCGCTCGAGCGCCTGCTGAGCGACGAGCAGCTGCGCCACGAGCTGAGCGCCGCAGGCATCGCCCGCGCCGCCAGCTTCTCGTGGCAGCGCACCGCCCGCGAGACCCTCGCCGTCTACAAGGCCGCGGTGGAGCGGCAGTTCTGTCCACAGATTGCACCGATTTCCGGGCCGTTGGTGTGAGCCCACGCTGGGCAGTTTTGTCCGCAGATTACGCAGATGACGCAGATGTTCACTCATGATGGGCCGGAAATCGGCGCAATCTGTGTCATCTGTGGATGATTAGGACGGGGATTCCAATGCATGTGGCCGAGACAGTGGTGAGCTGGCTGCGCCCTGAGGGGCCGGGCGATCTGGCGGGCCAGACGCGCGCCTGGGGCGAGGCTGAGTGGGCCGCCGCCCGCCACGCCGCCCTGGTGCATGGCGTGGCGCCGCTGCTCGCCGCCAGGCTGGAGGGCAGCCCCGCCTGGGCAGCGCTGGCGCCCGCGCTGCGCGACTACTGCGTAGAGCAGCGCCGCCTCAATGGCCTGCGCGCCGCCGCGCTGCGCGCCGACCTCGCCGCCATCCTGCGCGCCGCCGCAGCTGCGGGCGTGGCCGTGCTGCCGCTGAAGGGCGCCGTGCTGGTGGAGCGCGCCTACGCCGAGCCCGGCCTGCGCCCCATGGCCGACCTCGACGTGCTTGTGCGCCCCCAGGCGCTCCCGCAGCTCCACGCCAGCATGCTGAGCCTCGGCTACCAGCTGCGCGAGGAGACGCCCCGCCACCGCGCCTACCTGCGCGGCGAGCTTGTCGTGGCCTCGTGGGATGGCGAGCACCCCGATAACCCGCGCGGCGTCGAGGTGCATAGCGCCGTCGGCGAGCGGCTGCGCGCGATCCGCTGCGACATCACTGCGGCGCTCTGGGAGGACGCCAGCGAGGGTAGCTGCGCAGGAGCGCCCTGCCGCATGCCCACCGCCGATGCGCTGCTCCAGCACCTGCTCATCCACACCTGTCACAACATTATCTACCGGCGGCTACGGCTGATTCAGCTCTACGATCTGGCCCTGGTGGCCCCCCAGGTGAGTGAAGCGGCCTGGCACGCCATGGCCGACAGCTTCGCCAGGGCCGGGGAGGCCCGCCTGCTCTTCGCGCCGCTCGCTATGGCCGAGGCCGTCTTCGGCCCCCTTGCGCCGCCCGCCGCCCGCGCCCAGCTGGCGCAAGCCACCCCGGCGGCCCTGCGCCGCCTGCTCACACAGACAACCCCGAGCGAGCTCTCGCTCTGCAACCGGAGCGAGGTCTCGCCCCAGTTCCGGCTAGCCTGGTACCGGCCTGGCGGCGAGTGGCTGGGCGCCCTGCTGCGCGTGGCCCTGCCCGCGCCTACCGAGCTGCGCCAGCGCTACCCGGCGGCTATCGGCGGCCTACCCGGCGCCTACGCGCGCCACGCCGGTCACACGGCGGGCTGGGCGCTGCGGGCCGCCCTTGGGCACCAGCGGCGCACAGGAGCAATAGCCGATAGCCGATAGCCGATAGCCGATAGCCGATAGCCGGATTAGAGTTTGGCATACCTTCTATGCACGTCGTGATTGTCAGCTACCCGCTCCCCGCCGCCGCGCGCACGCCTGCGGCCCTGCTCGAGCAGTTTCACTCGCTCACGGGCTGGTCCGAGGCGCTCGTCGCCGCAGGCGCCCGCGTAACCGTGGCGCAGCGCTTCCACTACGACGCCGAGCTCCAGCGCGCCGGCGTGCGCTACCTGTTTGTGCGCGACGGGGCGCGCCCCCTGCCGCGCGCCTGGCAGATCCCGCGCCGCCTCCATCGCGCTGCCCTGGCCGCCATGCCCGATCTGGTCCACCTCCAGGGGCTGATCTTCCCACTCCAGACGCGCGCCCTGCGCGCGGCGCTGCCCGCGCGGGCCGCCCTGGCGGTGCAGCACCACGCGGGCGATCCGCCTACGCCCAACGGGCCACGTGACCGCCTGCGTCTGGCCCTCGCGCGCCTGGGGCTCGCCGCCGCCGACGGCTTCCTGTTCACCTGCGAGGAGCTGGCTTCGCCCTGGCGCGCGGCGGGCATCGTGCGCGCGGGCCAGCCTGTTTACCCGGTGCTAGAGGCGAGCACGGCGCTGCGGGCGCCAGCTAAGCCCGCCGCACAGCTGCGCGGCGCGCCGGCCCTGCTCTGGGTGGGTCGCCTGCACCCCGTCAAAGACCCGCTCACCGTGCTAGAGGGTTTTGCCCGCGCGCTGCCCGCGCTGCCCGGCGCCGTGCTCAGCATGGCCTACGGCAGCGAGGAGCTGCTGGCCGCCGTGCGCGAGCGTGCGGCGCGGCCCGATCTCGCCGGGCGCGTGGAGCTGCTAGGCCGCCTGCCGCAGGCGCAGCTGGCGAACTACTACGCGGCGGCCGACCTGTTTGTTCTAGGCAGCCGGCGCGAGGGCAGCGGCTACGCCCTGATCGAGGCCCTGGCCTGCGGCCTGCCCCCCGCTGTCACCGCCATCCCGGCCTTCCGGGCTGTCACCGGCGATAGCGTTGGCGCCCACTGGCCGCCTGGCGACGCCGCCTCGTGCGCCAGGGCGATCACAGCGGTTGTGAAGGTTGGGCGCGAGGCTGGGCGTGCTGCGGCGCTCCAGCGCTTTGGCGCGGCCCTAAGCTGGGAGCAGGTTGGGCGCGATGCCGTGGCCGCGTACGCAGATCTGAGGGGCCGCCAATGCGCCTCGCGCTGATCCTCCCAGGCGGCGTTGGCCGCGACGGCGTGCGCCTGGTGATCCCGGCCCTGCTCGACCTGATCGGCGAGCTGGCTAGTCGCCACGCCCTACTCGTGGTGGCGTTGGAGCAGCAGGACACCCCGGCGGCCTACGCGCTGCGCGGCGCACGTGTGCTCTGCCTCGGCAAGGCCAGCTTCGGCGTGCGCCTGGCCCGGCTCCTCGGCGCCCTGCGCGCCTTCCAGCCCGAGCTGCTGCATAGCTTCTGGCTTGGCACCACCAGCAGTCTGGCGCTCTGCGCGGGCCGCGCCCTCGGCCTGCCCCTGGTGGCGAGCCTCGGTGGCGGCGAGTTAGTCGGCCTGCGCGAGATCGGCTACGGCGGGCAGCTCAGCGCCCGCTCACGCCTGCACAGCCGCCTGGCGCTGCTCGGCGCCCACACCGTAACGGCGGGCAGCCACTACGCCCTCGCCCCGCTGCGCCGCCACCGCCCCGACGCCCACTGGCTGCCACTCGGCGTAGCGCTACCCGCCGAGGCCCCGCCCGTGGAGCGCCCCGCCGGCCCGCCGTGGCGCCTGCTCCATGTGGCGAGCATCAACCGCGTGAAGGGGCCGCTGCTGCTGCTCCAGGCGATCGCCATGGCCCGCGCCGAGCTGCGCGACCACGCCGACGCCGAGCCGCTGCTGCTCGACTGGGTGGGCCAGGATGTGCTTGACGGCGCGGCGCAGCGCCGGGCCGCCGAGCTGGGGCTTAGCCAGGCCGTGCGCTTTCACGGCTGGCAGCCCCACGCCACAGCGCTGCGGCTCTGCGCCCAGGCCCACCTCTACCTCCAGGCCTCGCTCCACGAGAGCCAGGGCGTGGCGGTGTGCGAGGCCGCCGCCGCTGGCGTGCCCACAGTGGGCAGCGCCGTGGGCCTTGTGGCCGAGCTCGCCCCCCATGCCGCCGTGGCCGTGCCGCCCGACGACGCCCCCGCCCTCGCCCGCGCCATCGTCGCCACGCTGCGCGACCCCGCGCGCCGCGAGCGCATCGGCCACGCCGCCCAGCGCTGGGCACGCGCCCACGACGCCAGCTGGACCGCCCGCCAGTTCGAGCAGCTGTACGCCGCGAGCAGCTAATCCTCACTATCATTCGCAGATGACGCAGATGACGCAGATGATGCAGATGATCGCTCACAAATGGGCCGGAAATCTGCGCAATCTACGTCATCTGCGGACAAAACTGCCCGCCAGGGTAGGCTGGGCAACACAGGATCTTATCGATGAGTAGCCGCCCGCAGCCGATAGCGCGCCTCGCCGCCCTCACGCCCGCCACCCTGCTGCTGTGGCTGCTCGCCGCCGTCGCCGTGGCGTGGTTCCTCTGGCGCGTGCTGCTGCCGTCGGCGGGCTATGCCAGCTTCGGCTTCGCCTCGTACTACACCTCGGCCCAGCTCGTGCTGGCCGGCGAGCTCGACCCGCGCATCTACGACGACGCCTGGTTCCAGGCCCAGGAGCGCCAGCGCGGCCTGCGCGACGACATCTACGGCACCCAGCCGCCAACCATGGCGCTGCTGATGCTCCCCGTGGCCTGGCTGCCCCCAGCTACCGCGCGCGCCGTCTGGCTCGCCCTCGATCTGCTCTGGCTGGCCCTGATCGGGCTGCTCGCCCTGCGCTCGGCCGCCGCCTTCGGCGCCCACCCCACCGCAATCACGGTCCCGCTGATGCTGATCCTCGTGGCGAGCTTCCCGCCGCTGCGCGCCGAGCTGCGCTACGCCCAGGTTCACACGCTGATGGCGCTCTGGTACGCGCTCTGGCTCTACGGCTTCGTCACCCGGCGGGCATGGCTCTGCGGCCTCGCACTCGCCCTGCTGGCAATGGCCAAGCTCGCGGGAGCACCGCTCTGGCTCGTGCTGCTCGCGGCGCAGCGCTGGCGGGCGTTCGCGTGGGCCGTCGGGCTCACCCTCGCCGGGCTGCTCGGCACGCTGCCCCTGGTTGGCCTCGACACCTGGCAGGCATACCTCTTTGGGCGCGTGGGCGACCTCGGCGCCAACCCGGTTTTCGGCGTCACCGCCTTGCAGACCCTCGCCAGCCTGCTGCGCCAGCTCTTTGTGTACGACCCCAGCTACACGCCCGCGCCGCTGCTCAACGCGCCCCTGCTCGCAATCGGCCTCTGGATCGCCCTTGCCGCAGCATGTGTGGGCCGAACAGTCCTGGGCGCACAGCGCCACGCTCCCCTCCTCACAGGCGCAGCCGCACTTTGCTTCATCGCCCCCCTTCAGCCGGCAGGCGAGCAGCATCATTATGTCATGCTGCTCACGCCGCTGTTCCTGGCATTGCTGCTGGCGCCCTGGCTCATGCCTGCAACGCCGCTCACAGCGCTTCCGCTGGCGCTCGGCGCGGCGCTGCTGCTGGCGCCGAGCTACTTTCTCGACAACGCCGCCTGGGCCGGCTGGCCGCGCGCGCTGCTGGCCTACCCACGCGTCTACGGCGCCCTGCTCATCTGGGGCGGCTTTATGCTCTGGCGCGCCGCCCTCGCCAGCCAGGCCAGCCCTGCGCCAACCCTGCGAGGCGCACCATGACCACGGCCACCCCGCCCGGCCTGCTCGGCGACACGCCCGCGCGCGACTACGGGCGCAAGCTGCGGCTGTTCAACGCCTTCGCCGCGCCCGAGCTGCGCGCCCTGATCGCCAGCCTCGCCCTGCGCCCTGGCATGCGCGCCCTCGACGCCGGCTGCGGCGCAGGCATGGTCACGGCATGGCTCGCCGAGCAGCTCGCGCCTGGCGGCCTCGCCGTCGGCCTCGACCTCGCCACGGCCCACACGCGCCTCGCCCGCACGGAAGTTCCTGCCCACATCGGCGTGCTCCAGGCCGACATTGGCGCCCCGCCGCTGCGGCCCACCAGCCTCGACCTGGTCTGGTGTGTCAATACGATCAACCACCTGCGCGAGCCGCTTGCCGGAACGCGCGCCCTCGCCGCGCTGCTACGCCCCGGCGGGCGGCTCGCCCTCGGCCAAAGCCACCTGCTGCCCGAGCAGCTCTTCGCCTGGGACGCCCGCCTAGAACGCGTGGCCACCGAGGCGAACCGCGCCTACTACCGCGACAAATACGGCCTGCGCGAAGCCGACACGACAGGCATCAGGGCGCTTGTGGGTCTGCTGCGCGCCGCTGGCCTGCATGGCGTGCGGGCGCGCAGCGTGGTCATCGAGCGCCTGGCGCCCCTCGCGCCCGCCGACGAGGCCTATCTCGTCGAGGCGTGCTTGCGGGGCTACGGGGGCGAGCAGCTGCGGCCCTACCTCGCCCCAGACGACTGGGACGCCCTCGCTGCGCTCTGCGACCCGGCGAGCCCCGCGTTCTGCCTGCGCCGCCCCGACTTTCACTACATCCAGACCTTCACGCTTGTCACGGGGACACGATGAGCCTTAGCTACGACCCCGCCGCCGATCTGCTCGGCCACACGGCGCCCCTCGGCCACGCGCTGGAGCTGCCGCTGCTTGGTGTGCCCGTGCGCTACCGCAGCAACAGCCCCGCCGTGATCGCGGCGACGGCGCGGGCGCTGCGCATTTGGCAGGAGCTGCCGCGCGCCCTCGTCGAGGCTGGGCCGCCACTGCGCGTCGATCTGGTCGTCCACCCTGTCGGCCCAGGCGACCCCGCGCCCAGCCAGGCGGAGCGCTTCCTGTTCCGCGCCCACGGCGACAACCTTGTCGCCGCAATGGGCGGCAACCTGCTGACGGCCCAGCTGGCCCAGGGGAGCGCGCTCGGCTTCATCACGCCGGAGCTTGCGGCCAACGAGCCGCTCCTGCGCCAAAGCGTGATCGAGTGCCTTGGCCTGCTGCTCGTGAACTACCGCGACCGCACGCCGATCCACGCAGCGGGTGTGGTGCGCAATGGCCGGGCCGTGCTGCTGCTCGGCGCCAGCAAGGCGGGCAAATCCACGCTCTGCTACGCCTGCGTGCGTGCGGGCTTTGGGCTGCTCTCGGAGGACACAGTCTGCGTGAGTCTGGCCCACGGCCTGCGCGTCTGGGGCCACCCCGGTCCCATCCAGCTGCTGCCGGACGCGCCACGGCTCTTCCCAGAGCTCGCCAGCCTGGAGCCGCAGCTACGCCCCAACGGCAAGTACAAGCTCAGCGTAGACATAGGCGCACTCGGCGCCGAGCGGCTCGCCACGCACGCCGAGCGCGCCATCGTCTGCCTGATCGTGCGTGCGCCGGGGCAGGCGAGCCAGCTCGAGCCGCTGCCCGCCGCCACAGCGGCCGCGCTGATCGCCGACCCCCAGGATTCCGGCTTCGCTATGCTGCGCGAGCGTGCGCCCGCCGTGGCCGCCGCCCTCACCGCCGCCGGGGGCGCCTACAAGCTTAGCGTCGGCTCCAACCCCGCAAGCGCGGCGGCGCTCCTGGCGCACCTCACAGAATAGAGGGCACAAGGAACAGGGAACAGGGACCAGACCGACCGTAAGGGCGCCCCTCGTGGGCGCCCCCCACTCCCAGACTGGTGAAGCCCATGACCGCTCCGCGCTCCGCGCTCGTCCTCCTCCTCATGCTCATCGCCCTCGCCCACGGGCTGATCTACGCCCTCGGGGTGCCGCTCTGGCAGGCGCCGGACGAGCCCATGCTCTTCGAGTACGCGGGGCTCACCGCCGAGCTCGGGCGCATCCCCACGGCTGTGGATCGCAGCCCCGCGCTGGAGCAGCGCATCGCCGAGTCGCTCAGCCGCGCGCAGTTCTACCAGCGCACCACTGGGGCCACCCCGGCCATAGCGCCGGCCACGCTCGACGCGGCCCGCGCTATCTTCTCGATGCCGCGCCAGGTTGGCGGCGACCCGCCGCTCTACTTTGCTCTCGCCGCCATCCCGCTACGCCTCACCCCCGGCTGGAGCGTCGAGGCCCAACTTACCAC
>JAYUYB010000718.1:0-7276 GCA_043752655.1 Chloroflexota bacterium | reverse complement strand
CGGCGTCGGCGCCCACGCTGGGGCGGCGCTGCGAGCCGACGGTGGCGGCGTTGACGCGGAAGGCCGGGCCGAGCGGGGCGCCGCCCGGGCTGAAGCGGCGGGCGTAGATCTCGGTGCCGGACTGGGCGGGCGTGTCGCCGTACCAGACCACGATCAGCTGTCCAGCAGGGTCGACGGTGGCAACTGGGCTGAGGAAGTAGCCATCTTCGGCGCTAACAGCGAGGGCTGGGCCGGCGGGGACGCCCGGCGCGGCGCGGCCGGAGCTGGCGAGCGCCAGAGCAAGGGCCAGCGCCGCTGTGGCCAGGGCCAGGCGGGGGAAGGCGAAACGGCGCGCCGAGTTGGGGAAAAGCAGGTGGGGCATTGCGGCGGGCGCTCCCTTGTATCGTCTGCAGATTGCAGGTTGCAGCTGCTATTTTGCAGCTACTGGCTGGCATTCGTCAAGGCTGGCTATGGAACTCTAGGGCCACAGATTTCCGGCCAATTGCTGGCCTCGCAGGCGTGGTACAATTATTACGCAGCGCGTTATAAACCTTGAGGAGAAGCATCGATGACGATCCCGGCACTGGAGCGCGATCTGGACTTTTACCTGTTCGACGGACTGCTGACGCCCGAGGAGCGGGCGCTGCGGGAGAAAGTGCGCGCCTTCGCGGACGAAGAGATTATCCCGATTATCGGCGACTACTGGGAGCGCGCGGCGTTCCCCTTCGAGCTGATCCCCAAGCTGGCCACGCTTGGCGTGGTGGGCGGTACGATCAAGGGCTACGGCTGCCCTGGCCTGAGCCATGTGGCGGTGGGTATGGGCGCGATGGAGCTGACGCGGGGGGACGGCAGTATCGAGACGTTTGTGGGCGTAACGAGCGGCCTGACAATGCAGTCGATCGCCTTCTGCGGCTCGGAGGAGCAGAAGCAGCGCTGGCTGCCGCCGATGGCGCGGCTGGAGCTGATCGGCGCGTTTGGCCTTACCGAGCCGTATGTTGGCTCGGACGCCGCGCATATTCGCACCAGTGCAAAGCGTGTAGGCGACCGCTACGTGCTGAACGGGGCGAAGCGCTGGATCGGCAACGCCAGCTTTGCGGATGTGATCGTGATCTGGGCCCAGGACGAGGATACGGGCAAGGTGGGCGGCTTTCTGGTGGAGCGCGGCGCGCCTGGCTTCGAGGCCACGGTGATCACGGGCAAGATCGCGAAGCGCCCGCTGCTGAACGCCAATATCACGCTGACCAACTGCGAGATCCCTGAGGCGAACCGGCTGCCGCTGGCCCGCTCGTTTCGCGACACGGCGGCGGTGCTGAAGGCCACCCGCTTTGGGGTGGCGTGGGAAGCGGTTGGCCACGCCCAGGCCGCCTTCGAGCTTGCCCGCAGCTACGCCATCTCACGCGAGCAGTTCGGCAAGCCGATCGCCTCGTTCCAGCTGGTGCAGCAGAAGCTCGTCGCCATGCTCGGCGAGCTCACCGCCATCCAGCTGATGGCCTGGCGCCTGAGCAAGCTGCTGGACGAGCGCCCCGACGAGGTGACGGACGGCATGGCCTCGCTGGCAAAGCAGCAGTGCTCGGCGCATGCGCGGCAGGTCGTGGCCTGGGGCCGCGAGCTGCTTGGCGGCAACGGCATCCTGCTGGAGCACCATGTGGCGCGCCACTTCGCCGATATGGAGGCTGTCTACACCTACGAGGGCACCAACGAGATCAATACGCTGGTGGTGGGGCGGGAGATCACGGGCATCGCGGCGTTTGTGTAGGGCGATTCTATCCGCAGACTACGCAGATTACGCAGATGGTTGCGAACGGGCGCGCGGTGCTGTAGTATGCGCGGTACCATGCGTTGCTTTCAAATAATCTGCGCAATCTGCGTAGTCTGCGGATGACACCTCTCCCGCCGATCCTGCGCTCCTGGCAGCGCTGCCGCGAGCGCGGCCTGCGCACGGAGCTGCTGATCGAGGCGGGCGGTGCGACCGCCCCGTCTGCCCAGGCGCTGCTTGAGCTGGCGCGCTCGTCGATCGAGGATCTGTACCAGCTGATCGAGCGCCCAGGCTTCGCCGTGCTGCTCGCAGACGCTCAGGCTCTAGTGATCGACCTCGAGGGCGACCCGGCCCTGGTGGCGCTTGCGCACAGCTGCGGCGTGCGCCCCGCAGCGCCGCTGGGCGAGGAGCTGGCCGGTACGAACGCGGTGGATCTGGCTTTGCGCGAGACGCAGCCGGTGCAGACGGCTGGCGCCGAGCATTATGCGCGCAGCCTGCACCCGCTGGCCATCGCGGCCGCGCCGCTGTTCGACGTAGCGGGCCGTGCCCTCGGCGCGCTTGCGATTGTCACCTACGCCGATGCGAGCCACCCGCACACGCTCGGCATGGCCATCGCGGCCGCGCAGGCGCTGCACAACCAGCTGCGCGCCGACCAGCTGCTGGCCGAAGCCAACGACCATCTGGCCGAGCTGTACGCCACCCTAGAGGCGATGAGCGAGGGGCTGATTTTTATTGGCCCCGGCGACGAGATTCGGCGCATCAACAGCCGCGCCGCCGAGCTGATCGGCGTGGGCGCCAAGCGCGTGGCGGGGCGACCCTACGAGGACGCGCTCGCCCCTCCGCTGCTGGTACGTCTGGCCCTCCAGCAGCGCGCAGAGCTGATAGAGCAGGAGCTGCTGTGGCAGAGCGTGAAAGGTGCCGTGGCCACGCTCTGCTCGGTGCGCCCGGTGTGGGAGGGCGGGCGGCGCTACCTTGGCGCCCTGGTGACGCTGCGCCCGGCCCAGAGCGTGCATCTGCTAGTGCAGCGGGTCGTGGGCGCGCAGGCGCGCTTCACGTTCCGCGATATTATCGGCCAGAGCCCGGCGCTGCGCCAGGCGCTCCAGGAGGCCCATCTGGCGGCCAACGGGGCTAGCAGCGTGCTGCTGCGCGGCGAGCCGGGCGTGGGCAAGGAGCTGTTCGCCCAGGCCATCCACAACGCGAGCGTGCGGGCCGACGGGCCGTTTGTGGGCCTGAACTGCGCTGCCGTCCCACGGCCCCTGTTGGCTGGCGAGCTGTTCGGCGAGGAGGCCCACCCACAGCGCATGGCTCAGGGCGGACGCCCCGGCAAGATCGAGCTGGCACGGGGCGGCGTGCTTTACCTGGAGGAAGTGGACGCGCTGCCGCCCGAGCTGCAAACCGCGCTGCTGCGCGCGATCGAGATGCGCCGCAGCATCCGCAGCGAGGGCACGAGCCCACTGCCGATCGATGTCCGGCTGATCACCACGGCCAGCGCCGACTTTGAGCGCCAGGTGCAGGAGGGTCGTTTTCGGCCAGATCTTGCCGCCCACCTGAGCGCCTGCAGTGTGGAGATCCCGCCGCTGCGCTGGCGCGGCGACGACCTGCTGCTGCTGGTGAGCCATGTGCTGCTGCTGCTGAGCGAGCGGCTCGGTCGCCCGGTGGCGCTGGCCCCCGACGCGCTCCAAGCCTTGCGCAGCTACGCCTGGCCTGGCAATGTGCGCGAGCTAGAGCTGACGCTGGAGCGCACGCTGGCTGGCAGCGAGAAGAGTGTGATCGCGCTCGACGACCTGCCGCCGACGATTGCGCGCGGCACCTCGCTGCTAGAGCCGCCACTTACGCCGAGCCTGGACGAGCACCATCGCCTGAGCGAGCGTGACGCGATCCTGCGGGCCGGGCGCGAGGCCTCAGGGCATCTCGGGCGCACTGCCGCGCTGCTTGGGGTGAGCCGCGCAACGCTCTGGCGGAAGATGAGCCGCCACGGACTCTCGAAGGAGGCGTTCTGGACGGATGGCTGAGCGCCTGCGTCATGTTGTTGCAGCAATGCAACACTTCTCGCATGGTGGAGGGCTGATCGGGCCTTGACGCCCTTGGTGGCGCCTGTTATCATTACGTTCATCAGGCGGGTTAAAGTTTATACATAGTGACAAGATGACAAGGTGACCGGGTGACACCTAACGGTTCCGACAGGTGTCACCCGATCAGCCCTGAACGTAGCGAGGGCATGTCATCTTGTCACCGCTCCCAGTGGTTGTAGCTGCTCAACGGTGAGGGGCATCCCCGACACACTGGCTTCGTTTCCCAGGCCTCACGCGATCTGTGCCTCTCTCGTTCACGTCTGGTATTACGCCGGGCGTGGTTCAATCTGTTATGCGCTCAACCGCGGCGAGGCCGGGGGTGGGCCGGGGCTTGCCCTTGCCCGAGAGGAGGTGAGACGACTGGTAGGGCTCTGGCCCTGCGCAGCCGAGAGCAAATGAGGTAGCGTGCCCTTGGGGACTCGCGCCACGCAGCGCGACAGGCGCCGTCACACGTTGGCGGCGGTTCGACGACTTGAACACGGTCTCACACACGTCACACTGGCCTGGCTATCGCGTCTCTGGAGTTTCGAGGAGGAAACCGGACTATGTCACCATTTATTGGCGAATTGATTGGCACGATGATTCTGGTCTTGCTTGGCGACGGCGTTGTCGCGGGCGTTCTACTCAGCAAGTCGAAGGCGGAGAACAGCGGCTGGATCGTGATCACGGTGGCCTGGGCTATGGCGGTGTTTGTCGGCGCGTACATTGCCGCCGCATCAAGCGGCGCCCACCTCAACCCGGCGGTCACGATCGGCCTGGCCGTGGCTGGCAGCTTCGACTGGAGCCTGGTGCCGATCTACATTAGCGCCCAGATGATCGGCGCGTTCATCGGCGCTATTCTGGTGTGGCTGCACTACTTCCCGCACTGGGCGGCGACGAAAGACCCTGGCCTGAAGCTGGCCGTGTTCAGCACCGGCCCGGCCATCCCCAACAGGCTCTGGAACCTGGTGAGCGAGATCATCGGCACCTTTGTGCTGGTCTTCGGTATCTTCGCGATCAAGGGCTTCACGATGCAAGACACGAGCGGGGCTGCCGTGAATGTGAGCCTGGGCGCGCTCGGCATCATCCCTGTGGCGCTGCTGGTGCTGGTGATCGGCCTGAGCCTCGGCGGCACGACGGGTTACGCGATCAACCCCGCCCGCGACCTTGGCCCGCGCATCGCCCACGCCATCCTGCCCATCCCCGGCAAGGGCAGCTCCGACTGGGGCTACTCCTGGATCCCGGTGGTTGGCCCGATCATCGGCGCGGTGATCGCCGGGCTGCTCTACATCGCGCTTGGCCGTTTCTAACGCAAGGGGACAGGGAACTGGGGACAGGGTGTAGTCGGAGCGCAGTGACGCCTAGTAAGGCCGAAGCATGCGTGCAGCGCGGATGCTTCGGCCCAACGTGAAGGAGAACGCTCAGTGAAGAAACTGATCAATAACCCCGAGGATGTAGTGAAGGAGGCGCTGGCCGGCATGGCCGACGCCCACGACGACCTGATCACAGTTCATTACGACCCAGACATTATCGTGCGCGTGGGCGCGCCGGTGGCCGGTAAGGTGGGCGTGATCTCGGGCGGTGGCTCTGGCCACGAGCCGATGCACGGCGGCTTTGTGGGCAAGGGCATGCTAGATGCCGCCTGCCCCGGCACGATATTCACCTCGCCCGTGCCGGACCAGATGCTCGCCGCCACCAAGGCTGTGAGCGGCGGCAAGGGCGTGCTGCACATCGTGAAGAACTACACCGGCGACATCATGAACTTCGAGATGGCCGCCGAGATGGGCGCCGCCGAGGGGATCGAGGTTGCCGTGGTGGTGACAAACGACGACGTGGCGGTGAAGGATAGCCTGTACACCGCTGGCCGCCGCGGCGTGGGCGTGACGGTGATCCTGGAGAAGATGGTGGGCGCCGCCGCCGAGAGCGGGGCCAGCCTGGCCGAGGTGAAGCGCATCGCCGACAAGGTGAACGCGCACGGCCGCAGCATGGGCATGGCGCTTACCAGCTGCACGGTGCCCCACGCCGGCAAGCCCACCTTCGACCTGCCCGACGACGAGATGGAAATCGGCGTCGGCATCCACGGCGAGCCTGGCCGCCTGCGCCGTAAGCTGGGCAGCGCCGCCGAGATCGCCGAGCTACTGGCCCGGCCGATCATCGAGGATCTGCCGTTCGCAAGCGGCGACAAGGTGCTGGCCTTTGTGAATGGCATGGGCGGCACGCCGCTGATCGAGCTCTACCTGATGTACAACGAGCTGCATAAGATCCTCAATGCGGCCGGGATCACGATCAGCCGCCAGCTGGTTGGCAGCTACATCACCGCGCTGGAGATGGCGGGCTGCTCGTTCACGCTGGTGAAGCTCGACGATGAGCTGACCCAGCTGTGGGACGCGCCTGTCCACACGCCTGCGTTGCGCTGGGGGATGTAGGAGACAAGGAGACAAGGAGGCAAGGAGACAGCCTGATGGCACCAATAGGCGCTCCTTGTCTCCCGGCCTCCCCGTCTCCCGGCCTCCCGGTCTCCCGGTCTCCCGGTCACCTCTTCAAAAGGTGTGTCCATGCAAATTCATGCCGAGCATGTGATCACGTTCATCGAGCTCGTGGCCGCCCGCATCAAGGAGCAGCGCGAGTATCTGACCCAGCTCGACTCAGCCATTGGCGACGCCGATCATGGCGTGAACCTGGACCGGGGCTTTACCACGGTGCTGAGCAAGCTGCCAGGTGTGACCGACAAGGATATTGGCTCGATCCTCAAGACCGTGGGCACCACGCTGGTCTCCACAGTGGGCGGGGCCAGTGGCCCGCTCTACGGCACGGCATTTCTGCGGGCTGGCATGGCCACCGCCGACCGCTTCGAGCTCGGCGCGGACGACCTGCTCGTGGCCCTGGAGGCCGCGTTGGAGGGCGTCCAGACGCGCGGCAAGTCGGCGCGCGGCGAGAAGACGATGATTGACGCGATTGGCCCCGCCGTGGATGCGATGAAGGCGGCCTGCGCCGCCGGCGACGATCTGCCCGCAGCGCTGCGCAAGGCTGTGGCTGCCTGCGAGGCGGGCATGCTGTCTACCATACCCATGCTCGCCACCAAGGGCCGCGCCTCCTACCTTGGCGAGCGCTCGGTGGGCCACCAGGACCCCGGCGCTACCTCGGCGCACCTGATGGCACAGGTGATGCTGGAGATAGTGGAGGGGATTAGGTAAGACTTGTCCGCTCCTGGCCGGGCGCCCACGAGGGGTGCCCCGACGGGTGTCTCTATATTAGACAAAGGAGTCTCTCTCATGGCCAAGTATGTCGCCGCGATCGACCAGGGTACCACCAGCACGCGCTGCATGATCTTCGACCACGCGGGCAGCGTGATCTGCTTCGACCAGCGCGAGCACGAGCAGATCTTCCCCAAGCCGGGTTGGGTGGAGCATAACCCCGATGAGATCTGGGAGCGCACCCAGGGCGTGATCCGTGGCGCCTTGCAGAAGGGTGGGATCGCTGTTGCCGACAT
>JAYUYB010000717.1:0-2922 GCA_043752655.1 Chloroflexota bacterium | reverse complement strand
CCACACTCATGGTGAGCGCGCGGGTGCGCAGCTTTGCGCGCATCATCAATAGCGCCGAGGTGACAGGCTCGGACCAGCCCGATACCGACAGCACGCCGGGCAACGGTGACCCCACCGAGGACGACCAGAGCAGCGTGCCGCTGAACCCACAGATCGCCGACCTGGAGCTGACGAAGCGCGCCAGTACCTCGCGGCCAGCGATTGGCGGCACGGTGAGCTTCACGCTCGAGCTGACCAACAAAGGGCCCGCAGTCGCCACGGGCGTGCAGGTGGCGGAGCGGCTCCCCGCAGGGCTGGCCTACATCAGCCACACGACCACGCCCGCCAACACCAGCTACAACCCCGGCACGGGCATCTGGGATATAAGCCGGATCGATGTGGGCGAGGTGATGACGCTGGTGATCCAGGTGCGCATGGGCGGGATCGGGCCGTTCACCAACACGGCCGAGGTGAGCCACTCAGACCAGTTTGATCCCGATAGCACGCCCGGCAACGGCGACCCCGCCGAGGACGATCAGGCGAGCGCAAGCGTGAGCAGCCCGATCGCCGATCTCTCGGTGAGCAAGCGGGCTGCGGCCATTCGGCCGAGCACGGCTGGCGAGGTGACGTACACCATTGGCGTGCATAACGCCGGCCCCGACGCGGCCACGGGCGTGCGGGTGGGCGAGAACCTGCCGGCGGGCTCGACGCTGCTTGCGTCCACCCCAAGCAAGGGCACCTACGGCGGCGGCAACTGGGTCGTGGGCGACCTGGCCGTGGGCGAGACGGCCCTGCTCAATCTGACCATCCGCGTAGGCGGCCCGCCGCCCTATGTGAACAGCGCGGAGGTGACGGCCTCGGACCTGCCGGACCCCGACAGCACGCCGGGCAACGGCGACCCTAGCGAGGACGATTTCGCCAGCGTGGCGCTGCCAAGCGGCCTGATCGATCTGGAGCTGGCGAAGAGTGTGGCCGCGCTGCCGAAGCTGCCGAACGGCGCGCTGTTCGCCCTGGATCTCGTGAACCGCGGCCCCGATCAGGCCACGGGCGTGGAGGTAGAGGATAAGCTGCCGGCTGGCCTGCGCTTCGTGAGCGCGGCGCCAACCCAGGGCGCCTACGACCCGGTGAGCGGGCGCTGGGCGGTGGGCAGCCTGGCGGTGAACGCCACGGCGCGGCTGCTGATCGCCGTGGAGATCGTGGCCGCGCCGAACGCCACGCTTGTGAACTTCGCCCAGGTGGCGCGGGCAAACGAGCTAGACGTGGACAGCACGCCGAATAACCGGCCGCTCGCGCCGCCCCAGGGCCAGCCCCAGGTGGAGGACGACGAGGCGGCGGTCTACTTCAGCCGACTCACCCCGGTGACGCTCACGAGCCTGAAGGCGATGCGGACGGCGGCGGGCGTGCAGGTGGCCTGGCAGACGGGCATGGAGCTGGACACGGCGGGCTTCTACGTGTATCGCGCAGAGGATGGGCGGCGGGCCACGGCCGCGCGGATCACGCCGAGCCTGGTGGCCCCGCGCGGCGGCAGCGCCACAGGGGCGAGCTACAGCTTCCTCGACGCCGCAGCCGAGCCGGGACAGGCCTACACCTACTGGCTGGTGGAAGTGGCTGGCGGCGGCGCCACGGTGGAGTACGGCCCCGTGCGCGTGGCAAGCGGGGCGTATCAGGTCTGGCTGCCGAGCGTGCGCCGGTAAGGGTTTGGCAAGGCTAGTCGCCCGCGCCCGGCTTTCCTCGTCGCGAGGGGGCCAGGCGCGGGCGCTGTCGTGCCGCGCCCCTTTCGCGGTGCTTCGCGGCCTTTCGCGCCGTTCGCGATCCAGAATCGCACCCCGGCCCAGAGGGGACCGCCGCCGGCCCCCTCTGGACTCCCCTGCATGAGAGGCGCTGCCCCCTCAACCCCCAAACTTGATGGCCTCCAGCGCTACGCGCGTGCCGCTGCATGCCTCGGACCGCCAACGAGCGTGGACGCTTGTTATAGAAGCCCGCTTTCGCGTCCTTCGCACCCGTTCGCGTCCTTCGTGGTCCAAACCGTTCGCGCCCTTCGTGGTCCAAATGGTCCGGCCCAGCTGCGCGCCTGCCCGGCGGGATTGGTTCGCTCCTCGCCCGCTTCCCCGACCTCGGCGCCAGGCATGCAGCGACACGCATCCTCGGACGTGGCGGCTGTCGGCTTTGGGGTGCGCAGAGGGGCAGCGCCCCTTTGCTGGGGAGTGCAGAGGGGCAACGCCCCGCCTGCAAAACCGCCCACCGCGCAGGTGCCCGCCCACCGCGCAGGTGAATGCCCACCTCCCAGGTTCTAAAATAGCCTATTGACAAAATACTAATCGGTGATAAATTAACTTTGGACAGTAATTCTATCAGTGATTAAGGAGACTTATCATGGAGACGCAAGCGCTACACGTGGTGCTGGGAACTGGCCCGCTGGGCATGGCGACGGCAGAGGCGCTGCTGGCGCGCGGCCACCGGGTTGTGATGGTGAACCGCAGCGGCAAGGCGAGCGCCCCCGCCGGGGTTGCTGCGAGGCAGGCCGACCTGTATAACATCGAGAGTGTTCGCAGCGCTGTGGCAGGCGCCGTCGCTGTCTATCAGTGCGCGCAGCCCGCCTACACGGAGTGGACAACCAAGTTCGAGCCGCTCCAGACGGCGATCATCGAGGGGGTCGCCGCCTCAGGCGCAAAGCTGATCGTGGGCGAGAACCTGTATATGTACGGCGAGGTTGCTGGCCCGATCCACGAGGATCTGCCCTACGCGGCCCACACCCGCAAGGGCGTTGTGCGGGCGCGCATGGCCGAGCAGGTGGCCGAGGCGCACCGCAGCGGCAAGCTGCGCACCGCCGCCGCGCGCGGCTCCGACTTCTTTGGCCCAGGCGTGCTTGGCTCCTCGCTTGGCGAGCGCGTCTTCGTGCCGGCCCTCCAGGGCAAGGCCGCGCAGGCCATCGGCCGGCTCGAT
>JAYUYB010000716.1:0-7293 GCA_043752655.1 Chloroflexota bacterium | reverse complement strand
CCGACGACGCGATGATCGCCCCTGGCGGCCCGGCCAGCACGCGCTCGCGCTGCTGCGGGCTCTCCACCGGCTGCACGCCGCTGCCAAAGAAGGGCTTGCCGCCGTTGAGCAGGTGGCGGCGCAGCGCGGGCGTAAGCGCGTCGGGGAAGGCGGCGTAGGCGGCGCAGACCGAGCGCACCAGGCCGTCCACGGCGATCGGGAAGGGCGGGATCAGCCCATCGCGCTTGGCCGCGCGCAGCACCAGGATCACCTCCTGGGCGCGGCCCAGCGCGAAGGCGGGGATGAGACAGCGCCCGCCGCGCGCGACCACGGCGGCCACCGCCTCCGCCAGGCGGCGCTCCTCCTGCGCGCGGTTGGGGTGCAGGCGGGCGCCGTAGGTGCTCTCAAGGATCAGCAAGTCGGGGTGGCGCGGCGCGGGCACGGCGGCGCCCAGGATGGTGCGCTGGGGCGTGGCGCTCACGTCGCCGGAGATCACCAGGCGCCCATCGGCGGCCTCGAAGCCAAGGCTTACGGCGCCGGCGATGTGCCCGGCGCGCTGGGCGTGGATCACGATCTCGGGCAGCTCCGGCAGCGTCTGGGCGCCCATGCGCAGCGGGCGCAGGCGGCGCAGCACGGCGGCCACCAGGGCCTCATCGTAGAGCGGCAGCTCCAGCTCGTCGGCGGCGCGGCGAGCCATTACGCGCACGGCGTCGCCGAGCATCACCTCCATCAGGCGGATGGTGGCGGGGGTGGCGTAGATCGGCGTGGCGGGGAAGCGGTCGGCGACCAGTGGGAGGGCGCCGATGTGGTCGGCGTGGGCGTGGGTGATCAGGATTGCGTCGAGGCTCACCCCGGCGAGGGCGGCAAGATCGGGCAGGCGGTCGGCGCCGTCCACACGCACACCGGCGTCCACAAGGATCTGGCGGCCGCCGATGGCGAGCAGCTGGCAGGTGGCGCCGACGGCGCTGGCGCCGCCGAGGAATTGGATCTGCATACCCTATTCTACCGTCCTCCGCCCACCTCAATGATCGTGCCGGTGACGTAGGCGGCGGCGGGCGAGAGCAGCCAGAGCACGGCCTCGGCGGGCTCGTCGGGCGTGCCGGCGCGGCGCATTGGCACGCTAGGGGCCATGCGGGCGGGGCGGTCGGGCACACCGGCGGCGGCGTGCAGGTCGGTCTCGATTAGGCCGGGGGCCACGGCGTTCACGCGGATGCCTTCGTCGCCCACCTCGCGGGCCAGGCCAAGTGTAAAGCTGTTGATCGCGCCCTTCGTGGCGGCGTAGTGGACCCACTCGCCACTGCCGCCGGTGCGGGCGGCCAGCGACGAGAGGTTCACGATGGCGCCGCCTGCGCCGCCCCGGCGCGTGGACATGCGCCGCACGGCCTCGCGGGCGCAGAGCATGCTGCCCGTCACGTTTACGGCGAGCGCCCTAGTGATCGCCTCCGCCGTCACGTCCTCCACGCGGGCGATGCCGCCGGTGATGCCCGCGTTGTTCACCAGGGCCGTGAGCGGGCCGAGCGCGTCCTCGGCGGCGACGAAGAGGCGCAGCACATCGGCCTCATGGGCAACATCGGCCTGAATGGCTACGGCGCGGCCGCCTGCGGCGCGGATCGCGGCCACAACTGCGTTGGCGGCAACCGCATCGCGGGCGTAGTTCACGGCCACCGCGTAGCCCCGCGCCCCAGCCAGGCGGGCCACCGCCGCGCCAATCCCCCGGCTCGCGCCCGTCACGATGAGCACCGCCATGGGCGACTCCTTACAAGGGAACAGGGAACAGGGGATAGGAGCCGCATCAGGGCCGCCGCAGCTTCTCAGCGCAGTTTTCCGACCCCTGTTCCCTACTTTAAAGCGCCACAAGAGCGGCGCGCATGCGCTCCAGCCCCTCCAGCAGCAAAGGCTGCGGGCAGCCGAAGTTCAGACGCACAAAGCCCTCGCCGTCGGCCCCGAAGGTGGCACCATCGGACAGCCCCACCTTGGCTGTCTCCAGGAAGAACTTGTGCGGGCTGCCGCTGATCCCGGCGTCGCGGCAGTCGAGCCAGCCGAGATAGGTGGCCTCGGGCACGGTGGTGCGCAGGGTTGGCAGCATCTCGCTGACGTACTGCACGTACAGATCGCGGTTCGCAGTAAGGTAGGCGCGCAAGGCATCCAGCCAGGGCTCACACTCCTCGAAGGCGGCGCGGGCCGCCGCGAGGCCCATCGCGTTCACGTGGGGCACGATACCTTCGCCGGCCTTCTGGAACTGCTTGCGCAGCTTGGCGTTGGTGATGATCGCCAGGCCGCAGCCCAGGCCCGGCATGTTAAAGGTCTTGCTCGGCGACATCAGCGTGATCGTCTGATCGGCGATCTCGGGGCTAAGGCTGGCCATCGGGGTGTGGCGCGTTGTGCCGAGCAGCAGATCGCAGTGGATCTCGTCGGAGCAGATCAGCGTATTGTTGCGCAGGCAGAGCTCGGCCATCTGCCGCAGGCTGGCAGGGTCGTAGATACTGCCCACTGGGTTGTGCGGGTTGGAGAGCAGGAAGATGCGCGTGCGCTCGTGGAAGGCGGCGGCGAGTGCGTCCACGTCGAGGCTGTAGCTGAGGGTGCGCTCGCCCGGCTCGTAGCGCAGCTCCACCTGATCGCACACTTGCTGGTGGTGGGGCGGCGAGCTGAGAAAAGGCGGGTAGGCCGGCGTAAGGGTGAGCACGCTGTCGCCCGGCGTACCGGCGGCGCGACACAGCTGGTTGATCGCCGACACCACACTAGGCACCGTCACCACGGCCTCAGGCTCCACCTGCCAGCCGTAGAGCCGCTCCAGGCGTGCGCACACCACCTCTGCCAGGCGGGCGTGACGGGCCGAGTAGCCGAAGGTGCCCTGCTCGGCTCGCTCGTGCAGCGCGCGGATCACCGGCTCTGGCGAGCGAAAGTCCATATCGGCGACCCACATGGGCAGCACATCGTCGGGGTAGAGCTCCCATTTAGCGCTGCCAGTGCCACGGCGGGCGAGCAGCTGCTCGAAGTCGAAGGACAAGTGGGCCTCATTTCTTGCTAGAGTGTTGCCACACGTTCGTTCCCGCAAACCTGTCGCGGGATTCCAGACGGTAGACGATAGACGGTAAGTACGGCACCGTCCACCGTCCACCGTCCACCGTCCACCGTCCACCGTCTACCGCAGCGCCAGGGCCGCGCCCTTCTCGCGCGTGCGGATCGCCGCCTTGAGCGCGCGCTGCTCGCCGAGCCGCTCGATGTTGAAGAAGCGTCGGCGCATGCGCCCGTCGGGGTCGTGCCAGAGCGCGCGGTAGTAGACATTGGTGCCGAGCGTGACTTTCGTGACGCCGACGTGGCCGGTGGAGGAGCTGGAGCGGCCGATCACGGTGCGCTCGGAGCGCGGCTTGCCGAGCGCAACCTCCTGGGCGTCGCGCCAGGCGATCGCGGCCGCAAGCGCGCCCAGCCGATCACCGTGCTTCTCGTCGCTGAACCATTTTTGGTAGACCTTGCCCTGCCAGCCCATGCGCACGTGGAAGCCGTGCATCGAGCGGGCGGGCCGATCTACGCGGGTAACATTTTTGTGGCGCGTGCTCTTAAGCTCGCGGGGCGGGCGAAGCCCACGCGGCCCCCGTTTAGCGCTTTGTGGTGCCTCTTCTGAGGCAGCCTCTTCTGAGGCAGCCTCTTCTGAGGCAGCCTCTAGAACTGCGGTGTCTGGCGGCGCGAGCTCGGCCTGGGCAGCCGCCGCGTCTGTGGCAGCCACGCTGTTGGCGCTGTGAAGCTGGGGCTCCGGGGCCAGAGCTGGGGCCGGCAGCGCGGGCGTCGGCGCTTCGAGCAGCCACTCTGCCGGATCGTCAAGCTCGAACTCTTCGGGCGTAGGGGCCAGGCTCAGCGCGGGCGCAAGCTCCAGATCGAGCTCCAGATCGAGCTCCAGATCGAGCGCTAGCTCTGGCGGGGGTGCAGGCGCCAGCTTGGCGGCACTCACCGGCGCCGGGCGCCAGAGTGCGAAGGCCGGCCCGCTGCTCACGATCTCGCCGTTATCATCGCGGACCGGCACCCCATCCCGCTCCCACTGAACGTACGATCGTGGGAACTCCTTCCGCAGCGCGTTCAGCAGCTGCGAGTCCCAGCTCCAGGCCTCTAAAATAAAACTCTCCCCGTCGCGCCGTCGCTCCACCTGCAGCATCGTCCTACCCTCTGTGTTACAGCTTGCCCTCCCTCTATCATACCGCAAGCTTGTATTTTTGGTGCAGCCCTTCGTTGGGCGCCGCAGGGGCAGCTGAACGTCAGGCTTGTGAGCGTAAGGGGACGGCGGTTGATCGCGGGAAACCTTAGTAGGCGCTCACGCAAGCGCGTGCTACAATCTAATCATTTGCAGAGTATGTGAGCGCGGTGTGCATCCTGTCGCACCATTAGAGAGAACTCCTTTGTCGCTGGTACGGCATTGCCACGGCGCGGAGACCGCCTGCTTTAGCTGGCGGGGGAAGCGCCAGGTTGTCAGTTTGTTGCAGAAACGCTGTGTATATGGTATGATACTTATATGCAACGAACGATACGCCTGAAGTTAACCCCGTCTCGCGCACAGGCAGACCGCCTTGCCGACACGAGCCGACTCTTCACGGCGGCGTTTAACGCGGTGTGTCAGGTCGGGTGGGAACAGCAGATCACCAACGGCGTCGCGCTGCATCACGCAACCTACTACCCAACGAAGGCCGACTACCCGATGCTGGTGTCGGATCTGCTGGTACAGGCACGGGTCAAAGCCACCGAAGCCGTCAAGAGCGCGTTCGCACTCCAAAAGCAAGGGCGCAAGGTCAGGATGCCCGCGTCCGACGCCTGCCCGCCGCGCTACAACCTGCATACCTACCGCGTGGATTGGGAAAGCCAGACCGTGCGGATGAGCACCACGGGCGGGCGGCAGACCATCCGCTTTAACGTGCCCAGCTACCACACCCACTACGCGGGCTATCCCGTGGATACCGCAGACCTGATCAACCGGCGCGGTGTCTGGTGGCTGCATGTGGTCGTGACGGTGCCCGCCCCGGTCGTACCGCCGACGGATGCGGTTGTCGGCGTCGACCTGGGTATCGCCCAGCCCGCCGTCACGAGCAACAACCGCTTTCTGGGCAAGCCCGCATGGAAGGCGATTGAGGGACGGCTGTTCTACCTCAAGCGGCAGCTCCAGCGCAAGGGGAGCAAGAGCGCCACGCGGCATCTGCGGAAGGTGCGCGGGAAGCAGGCCCGCTTTCGCCGTGATTGCGATCACGTCCTCTCCAAGCAGATTGTACGGGCGGCGCTCCCCGGCGCAACGCTGGTGCTGGAGAACCTGACCGACATTCGCAAGCGGTCGAAGATCAAGAAGCAGACCCGCACAAGCCGCCGTATCCATGCCTGGTCGTTTGCGCAACTGAAGTCTTTTATTGCGTACAAAGCCGAGGAACGGGGTTGTATGGTGGCTGGGGTTGATCCCCGGCATACCTCGCAGACCTGTAGCTGCTGTGGGCATGTCGCCCGCAACAACCGCCGTTCCCGTGGCCGCTTTGTGTGTCGGGTATGCGGCTTCGAGCTGCATGCCGACCTCAACGCGGCGCGTAATATTGCGGCCAAGTACCATGCCAGCGGGGGTAGATCTCCTGCGGGCGGGTCGTTGTCAACCGACCAATCGTATCCGTCCGACTCGTCGGAGTGAGGTACAAGCTGGCGCGTTTACGCGACAGTAGATGACTGGAGTAGCTATGCGCGGTGTGAAGAAGCAGCATCTGCCCGAAAAGCTTTGCGCCACCTGCGGGCGGCCCTTCGCCTGGCGCAAGCGCATGGCTAAGAGCTGGGATGAAGTCAAGTACTGTAGCGACGCCTGCCGCCGCTACCGCAACAGCGGCGGCAAGCCTGCGCCAAGGAGCTGAGGAATGCCCAGTGATATGCGCCGCGACTTTGCGAGTCGCGACGATTTGATCGCCTATCTGGCCGCCGAGTTCCCCGCAGCCGCCGCCGCTGGCGCGAGCGTGCCGGAGACGCGCGGCGGGCGTGTCGCTGCGGCCCGCCTGCTGTCCAGCCTCGACCCCCGCCGCTACGCCGCCTCGCGCAACCTGCTGGCCGGTGCTGTCACCCGGCTCTCGGCCTACCTGCGCCACGGCGTTCTGAGCCTCGCCGAGGTGCGCGACGCCGCTCTGCGCGCCGTCGACCGCCCCGACGAGGCGACCAAGCTGATCAACGAGCTGGCCTGGCGCGACTACTGGCAGCGCGTCTATGCGACGATCGGCGACGAGGTATGGCGCGACCGCGAGCCCGCCAAGACTGGCGAGCCGCCCCACGCGTACGCCGCCGAGCTGCCGCCGGAGATCGCCGAGGGCCGTACCGGCCTGGCCTGCATGGATGCCTTCAGCCGGCAGCTCGTGACGACGGGCTACCTGCACAATCACGCCCGCATGTGGCTCGCGGCCTACATCGTCCACTGGCGGCGCGTGGCCTGGCAGGCCGGCGCCCGCTGGTTCCTTCAGCACCTGCTCGACGGCGACCCGGCCAGCAACAACCTCTCGTGGCAGTGGGTGGCCAGCACGTTTAGCCACAAGCCCTACATATTTAACCGCGAGAATCTGGAGCGCTTCAGCGAGGGTGTCTACTGCCGTGGCTGCCCGCTGCGCGACAGCTGCCCCTTCGACGACAGCTACGAGGCCCTGTCCGCCCAGCTCTTCCCGCGTATGGAGGCCAGCCCTGAGCCCCCCAGGCGGCGCCGATGAGCGCACAACCCGTCGTCTGGGTTCACGCCGACTGCCTCAGCCCCCACGGGCCGGCCCTGGACGCGCACCCTGGCGCGCCCGCGATCTTCGTGTGGGACGACGCGCTGCTCGCAGCGTATCGCATCAGCCTCAAGCGCATGGTCTTTATCTACGAGTGCCTGCTGGAGCTGCCGCTCACCATCCGTCGCGGCGACGTGGCCGAGCAGCTGCTGGCCTTTGCCGCTGCACACGGCGCCGCTAGCCTGGTGACGACCGAGAGCCCCAGCCCCCGCTTCGCTACCATCTGCGCCCACGTGGCCGCCCGGCTGCCACTGCGCGTGCTGCCGGTGGAGCCCTTCGTCGAGCCGCCCGGTCGCCTCGACCTCGGGCGCTTCTCGCGCTACTGGCGCGCCGTCGAGGCGGACGCCCTCAGGCCACGCCGTGGGTAGGGAGCGCGCTGTCCATCTGATCAATCTGTAGGCGCGGATCGCGCAGCAAAAGGTGAACGTGATGAGCAGCTACACGCCCGACATCCGCATCGGCACCCTGGTTGACGGCAAGGGCCGCGACCCGGCGGGCTACATCCGCCAGATTCTGCCCCACGGCTTCGAGAGTGTCTGCCTCAGCTTCTGGCAGA
>JAYUYB010000715.1:0-7299 GCA_043752655.1 Chloroflexota bacterium | reverse complement strand
GTCTCGTCCATCGCTCCCGCCTCCGCAATAAACCCCTTGCTGCGCGATGCGCCCTCCCTGTCCGCTCCCGCTGGCCTACAGCTCGCGCGTCTCGTCCTCCAGCGTCGTCGGCGGCAGCGTGCGCTGCTCGTCGGCGCGGTTCACCACGCGCACGGCGCCCCGAAACACCGAGCCCGGCTCGAAGCGCACATCGCCCTCAACCGTTAGCTGCGCGCAGCCAAGCAGCGAGGGCACCGGCTCGGGGAAGCGCGCCTCGAAGGCGTCGATCAGCTTGTAGTGGTCGTCGTCGAGTCGGATCAGCAGCTCGCCCAGGGTGCGCTCGGGGCTGCGCTGCAGCTGCGCGTCCTCGTCCAGCGTGTACATGTCGGAGCGCAGGGCCAGCAGATCGGCGCATGTCTTCACGGGCACAAAGCGGCTGCGCGGAACCTGCACGGCCGCGGCGCCAGGGAAGATCTCGATCGCGGCGCCCATCGCTGTCTCCAGCTGGTAGACTTTGGGCGAGCTAGAGTCGCGTGGGTCGAGCATCTTGCTGTTGCAAATCATCGGCAGCGGCAGCACGTTGGCGTGGGCATCGAGCGTAGCCTTCAGGCGCGGCAGACTCACCCAGATGTTATTGGTGTTAAAGTAGCGGTGGCGCGTCACATCCTGAAAGCTGTCGAGGTCGTCGCTTGGGCACTGGGCAACCTCGCGCAGGGTCAGCTGGCCGCTGTCGCGCAGGCGGGCGAGGTGTCCACCCTTCTTGTCGGATTCCGTGCGGTCGGCGACCTCCATCAGGAAGGGCAGCTCGTGCTGCGCGAAGTAGCCCAGCAGCGCGAGATCCAGCGTGGCGCCCAGGTTGTCGGCATTAGAGATGAAGAGATACTGGTAGCCCTGCTCCAGCAGCATCGGCAGCAACCCCGACGTTACCAGCGTTATGTAGACCTCGCCGTGCCCCGGCGGGCACCACTCCAGCTCCGGCTCGGCGGGCCACTCGGCGGGCGCCAGGTTATCCTGGAGCACCTTGGGCACCTTGTGCTGGAGCATGCTCTGGCTGATCGGGCCGCGCAGCTCGGGGAAGTGCTCCAGCACAGCCAGGGTATCGGCGTCGGTGTTGAAACTATTCATGAAGATCAGGGGGATGGCGTGGCCGTAGCGGGCGCGGGCTGCCAGGTGCTGGCGCACAATCAGCGCCAGGAACGAGCGCCCCTCGCGGGCCACCAGCAGCGACTTCGCCCGCTCCAGGCCCATGCTGGTGCCAAGGCCGCCGTTCAGCTTCAGCAGCGCCACCTGGCCGAGGGCCGCGCGCCCAACGGCCTCGAAGGCGCCCAGATCATCCAGGCGGGGCAGCTCGTCCACCGGCACAAGGGTGGCCTCGGGCACCAGGCCGCTGCTGCCGCCCGCCAGTGCGGTATAGTAGTGATGAAAATTCTCGATTACAATCGGCTCAAGGCCCACGTGGCGCATGCGCTCCTCGAACGGCGCAAACTTCACTGGCTGATCCACGCTCATCGCCCACCTCTCGTTTCTTCGCCGCCACCGTCTACCATCTACTGTTCCACGGGGCATTATAAGCGTATGCCAACGCCAACGGCTGAAATTCTCGTCATCGGCCACCGCAACCCCGACACCGACGCCATCTGCTCGGCCATGGCCTACGCCGACCTCTACACCCGCCTGCATGGCGCGGGCGCCGTAGCCTGCCACCTGGATGAGCTCGGCCCCGAGACCAGCTGGCTGCTAAGCCACCTGGGGCTGGAGCCGCCGCGTGCGATCAGCGATGTCTACCTGCGCGTCGCCGACGTGATGGTGCGCGACACGCCGCAGCTGCGCCCCGACGACAGCGTGCGCCGCGCCGGCATCCTGATGCACGACCACGAGCTGAGCGCGCTGCCCGTGCTCGACGCCGACGATCACCTGATCGGTATGCTCCCCCGCGATCTGCTGGCCGACCGCTACCTGGAGCTGCTGCGGCTGGGTGATCAGATCCGGCGCCCCCTGGCCGCAGTGCTGGCCGCCCTGGAGGCCGAGCTGCTTGTGGGCAACCCCGCCGCCATCCTGAACGGCAAGCTCTGGCTTGGCACCTTCTCGCCCATGGCCCTGCGCGGCCTGGTGGGGCCGGGCGACCTGGTGATCATCGAGGACGACGCGGAGCTACAGCTGGCCGCCCTGGATTCGGCGGCGGGCTGCCTGATCGTGGCCCGCAGCGCCCCGCTCGCCGACGGGCTCATCGACGCCGCCCGCGCCCACGGCATGCTGCTGCTGCGCAGCCATCACGGCTCGCTCACCTGCGCGGCGCTTCTGGAGCAAAGCTTCCCTGTGGCCGAGGCGATCGAGCGCGAGCCGGCAACAGTGCAGCCAGACGATGTGCTGAGCGAGGCGCAAGTTCGGCTGCGCGAGGGCAACCTGGCCTGCCTGCCGGTGCTCGCGCCCAACGGGCGCTACCTGGGGCTGCTGCTGCGCCGCCACCTGGTGCCCCAGGGCCGCCGCAAGGTGATCCTCACCGACCACAACCACCCCGGCCAGGCCGCGCCCGGCGTAGGTGAGAGCGCCGTGCTTGCGATCATCGACCACCATAACCTCGGCGGGCTCCAGACACTCCAGCCGCTCACGATCCAGATCGAGCCGGTGGGCTGCACCTGCACGCTGATCGCCGAGCAGTACCAGGCGGCAGGGCTGGAGCCTGACGCGAAGCTGGCTGGGGCCATGCTCGGCGCCATCCTCTCCGATACGGTGCAGTTTCGCTCGCCCACTACCACCCCGCGCGACCGGGCGGCCGCCGAGTGGCTCGCGGCCCTCAGCGGCGAGCAGATCGACGCCCTGGCCCGGCGGCTCTTCCGCGCACGCCTGCCCGACCCGTCGCCGCCAGCGAACTGGTGGATAAGCCGAGATTGGAAAGTCTACAACGTCGGCGCGCAGCGGGTCGGCATCGCGCAGGTCGAGCTGGTGGACGTCGAGGCGGTGCTGCCGCCCGCCGAGGAGCTGCGCCGCGAGCTGACGACCGCCGTGGAGCGCGAGAGCCTGCTCACGGCTTTCCTGATGCTCACCGATATTCTGGAGGGGGGCAGCGTGCTGCTGGCCGCCAACGCAGCGGGCGAGAGCCTGGGGCGGGCGGCTTTCGGGGCGCCCTTCGTGGGCGGCAGAATCGCGCTGCCGGGCGTCGTCTCACGCAAGAAGCAGGTGGCACCCCTGGTGGCGGCGGCGCTTGCCGATAGCCGATAGCCAATAGCCGCGCCAGCCCCGGCTAAAGATGGACCACCTGGAGCGCACCGGCGGCGCGCTGGGCGAGGGCGTTGGCGACAGCCAGGCGGTGACATGTCTGGACCGGGCCCTCGTAGCAGAGCAGCGCGCAGGGTCTTGCCGTGGCGAGCGCGAGGGTCGCTTGGAGTGCCGCCTCTTCGGCCTCGATCAGCGGGGTGACGGCGGCAAAGAACGCCGGGTAGTTCTTGCTGCGGCGCACTTCGTCACGCAGGAGCTTGGGTGTGCCCAGCTCGACAAGGTGCAGATACGCGATCTGCTCAGCGGCAAGGTGGGCTTCCAGACGCTTTTTGGAGAAATCTGGCTTGCGGCTATACGGTCGCTCGCGCACATCGATCAGTGTGGTGATGCCGTAGGTGCGCAGCACATCGAGAAACGTGAGGATGCTGTGGCCCTGGTACCCAAGCGTGAAAAGCGTCTGCATGGAACGGCTCCGACTGAGTTGTATAACGACCGCGCTGCTACGCACGGCGCTGCTGCTCACGCAGCTGTGAGGAGGAAATATCGGCGCGAAACAGGTTTTCCGAGATAGCGACAAAGCTCCCGCTGAAGGCAGCGGGCACCGGCAGATCGGCCAGCGTGCGGAAGCGCCCATCTGCCATGCGACCGGCCACCAGGAAGCGGCAGCCGTGTGTGGCGATGGCGGCCAGCGCCTGTAGCAGCTCGCGCTCGCCGCCATAGTAGCGCGGGTCGAGCAGGCGAGCGGCCGTGTCGTAGCCAAGCACAAAGCTACGGCCAGGGTACAGCGCGGCCTTGCCCGCAAAAAGCGGCTCGCGTGAGAGCGTGAGCGTGTGGCGGCCAGCAAACTGTGCGGCCCGCCACACAACCTCAGCCGCCGCGAGGGCGCCCTTATCGGCGTTCACCACCGCAAGCTCGAACGAAGCGGGCAGGCCCGCGAGCTGCGCCGCCGCCGCCGCCATGCCCAGATGCCCCGCGTGCAACGGGTTGAACGCCCCCGACAAGATCGCACCCTCAGGCGGCGCATCCGCCAGCGCCACACCAGCTGGCCTAAGCGTCAGTGTGGCAATCTTCCCTGCCAGAAGCGTATCAAGCTGCTCTAAATCCATACCCCCATCCTACCAGAACCACGCAAACCTGTGTCACACTGAGCGTAGCCGAAGAGCTCGGAATGACAACGGCGGGGTTACTCCAACACCCACAGCGTATACAGCCCCAGATCCAGCCGCTGCGCGTTCGCGTCGAGGTAGGCGCGCACGTCAGGCGGCGCGGGGTCGGTGGGGCTGCGGCCCATGGTCACGCCCACAGCGGGCAGCAGCACGTAGCGAATGGGGTGCGCCGCCAGGTAGCGGGCGAGCGTGGGCGGGTCGGTCATCACGCGCTCCTGAAAGAGCGGGTCGCCCTCGAACCAGGTGGCGGGCTGCCGCGTAAACAGGATCGTCTCCCAGTAGAGCGGCGTCAGCACAAAGCCCTGCTCGCGGCCGCGCAGCTCGGCGAAGGCCGGGGCGGCAGCGCGGATCGGCGCGCCGTACATGCCAAGGTTGTACCAGATCATCACGCCGTTCACCAGGGCGAAGAGCACAGCCAGGAAAAAGCCGCTGCGGCGGCGCCATGCCACCCCGAGCTGCCCGAAGCCCGCCCCAAACAGCAGCGCCAACGCTGGCAGCGCAGGGATAAACACGCGCGGGCTGTTGCCCGCCCCCGGTGTGGCGCAATAGATCAGCGTGACCAGCAGGGCGAGGCCGAGCCAACTGCCGAGCAGCACGGCGGCCAGGGGTGGCAAAGCGTGAGCGCGCAGGCCCCACGCCACCACGGCGCCGATCACGCCCAGGGCAAGCAGCGCGCCGTACCAGGGGATCGCAAAGGTTTGCTCGATCAGCATAGGGAAGATCAAGAGGAACAGCTCTGCCGAAAGCGGCCGTGTGGGGCCACTCTCGCCCGCCCCCAGGTAGTGCAGCCAGACCCACGGCGACGCCAGGAGCAGCGGCCCGAGCAGGGCGATCAGATGATGCCGCCACGCCAGCTCGCGCCGCCCCGTCCGGTCAAACAGCATGCAGACGCCCACCGTGCCTACGTAAAGCACGAACAGATCCATCTTGGTGAGGGCGGCCAGGGTGCCCAGGGCCACCGCCGCCGCCGTGCGCCCGCCGCCGTACGCGAAGAGCGCCGCCGAAAGCAGCAGCGCGCCCAGAGTTTCGTTGTACGACACGGTGCCGTACTCGCGGAACAGCGGATAACACGAGAGAAGCAGGGCCGCCGTGAGGGCCGGGCCAGGGCCGATCAGCCGCCGCCCCACGCCGTAGGTAAGCAGCACGGTCGCCCCCGCCGCCAGCGGGATGATCAGCTGAAGCAGCGTGTAGGAGCGCGTGAGGCCCCACACACCGGCGAACAGCAGTGGCGTAACCGGCCCCCACCAGGGATGCATCCCGCCGTAGCTGTTTGCCCAAAGCCGCCGGGGCGCCAGGTCGTCGGGCACAGGCGGGAACCCCTTGATCCGCTCGTAGCTGTCGAGGCCGCCAACAAGAAAGCCCGGCTGCTCCCAGACAAGCAGGCCCCAGTGCAGATTGCGCGGCGCGTCGCCGAACTGCACGCCCGTTGCGAGCTGCACCAGCGCAAACTGGCCCGCCAGGGCCGCCAGCAGCAGCGGCAGCACGGCGGCGCGCCACCAGGGCCGGGCGCCTGCTTTCTCTCCGACGGACGAGTCGAGCTGATTGATCACGGGTGACTCCCTGTAGCGAAGAGGGCTGCAATGCGGCCGTGCGAGCTGCGGTGTGTCCGCAGGCCCCCGCATTCTACAGCGCTCCTGTACCAGGAGTTGCCCAAGCTCAGCGGCGCTGGAGCGGCAGCCAGAGGCTGCGCAGCATCGCAATATTGATCGCCGCTGTGGTTGTAGGCGCAGCGAGTGCAACAGGCGCCGCGCCGCTCAACGTTACCGCTCTGCCGTAGTACGTGGTGCTGTAGGCAGAGCGCACACTGTCCTGCTCGGCCTGCTCTCGCCGCGCAGTAGCTGGGCTGCCCTCGCCCTCGGCGCTGTCGGGAACGACGCCAACCCGGTAGCTGCCACTCGCCAGGCCGGTGCGCACAGTGTAGCTGCCATCACGGGAGATCTCGGCATAGCCGACCTCCGCGCCGCTCGCGGCGTAGACCCTGACGCTGCCCGCAGTGAAGGGCGCGCCGGTGTCTGCGGCGGTCACACGGCCACTGATGATAGCGCCCGGCGTGAGCGCAGCGTCGAGGCCGATCTGATCAGCGGGCGCGCTCAGAACCACCGGGGTGGCAGTGTCTAGCGAGAGCTGATCGTTGTAGAACTCATCGACGTAGCCGTCGTCGTAGTCGCTAAACTTCACCCGGTAGCTGCCGCTCGGCAGCGCGGTGTCGGAGGACCAGCCGCCAAGAAAGCTTAACCTGCCGAACATGGCAAATGTGCCGGCGGCATCGTAGATTGCTACCTGCCCGCTGATGATCGGCGCACCGGTGGTGGCGTCGGTTAGCTTGCCGAACAGCAGGCTGCCGCGGGTCAGGGCTGCATTGATGTTTGTTGCCGCTGTGGGCGCGCTAATCGTGATGGCGTCGGCGTCGGCCTTGGTCGCCGCGTCGCTGTGATACTCCGTCACATAGGCGCAGGAGGCGAAGCGCCCATCGGCGTTGAAGCGCACCAGGTAGCTGCCGCTCGGCAGAGTCGGGCCGGTCTGATAGGTGCCGTCGGCCTGCGTGTTGGCTGTCTCCACCCGCGAGCCGCGCTCGTCCAGCACTTCAACAAAGATATTCTTGATCGGTGCGCCGCTTGTGGCGTCTGTCACGGTGCCGCTCACCGCGCCGCCCTGCTGCAACACCGCGTCAATCCCTGTCACCGTGCTCGGCGCCGTCACAACGACAGGCTCGGCATCGCTAAAGCTCGGCTGGTTGTTATACGCCTCGGGGATGAAACGGCTGGGCCGGAAGAACACGCGATACGCGCCGCTCGGCATGGCGGTGGAGCTGTAGACCCCCGCTGTGTTCGTGTAGACATAGCGCTGGTAGCTGCCGTCGCTGTTGCTGAGAAAGACGGTGATGCCATCAAGGGGCGCGTCGCCAGAGTCCGTGACTCGTCCGGTGAGGGTGCCGCCG
>JAYUYB010000714.1:0-7311 GCA_043752655.1 Chloroflexota bacterium | reverse complement strand
AGCGGGCTCGGGCGGCCTGCACCGCTATGGCGCCGCGTTTGCGCATCTGCGAGAGCTGTGACATCGTGAGTCTTCGGCTGCGCCTTATACTATCTTGGATTGCTGATTTTGGATGGCCGAGCACGGCCACTGGGCGCACACCGCCGCGACGCAATGCGCTATCGGCTATCGGCTATCGGCTATTGACATCAGGGGCGTAGCAGCTCCCGCGCCTGGTCGGCGTCGCGGCGAATCTGGGCCACGAGGGCATCGACGCCGCTGAACTTCTGCTCGCCGCGCAGGCGTGCTAGGAACTCCACCCGGATCGACTGGCCGTAGAGGTCGCCGCTCCAGTCGAGCAGGTGCGCCTCGACAGCATGGCGCAGGCCGTCGAAGGTGGGCCGCACGCCGACATTGGTGACGGCGGGGAGACCTGCGCCATCAAGGAAGACCCGACAGGCGTAGACGCCATCGGCGGGCAGGACGTGCGTCTCGGCGAGGCTCAGGTTGGCGGTGGGGAAGCCGATCGTGCGACCGCGCTTGTCGCCCTCCACCACCGTGCCGCGCAGGCCGAAGGGCCGCCCGAGCAGCCCAACGGCGCCGACAACATCGCCAGCGCGCAGCAGCTCACGCACGCGGGAGGCGCTCACCAGAGCATTGCCGACCACGACCCGCCGCACGGCGCCTACAGCGAAGCCAAGCTCGGCGCCGATCAGCATGAGGCTGGGGACATCGCCGGCGCGGCCGCGGCCCATGGCGAAGTTCTCACCGACCCAGAGCTCGCGCAGGGGCACTGCGGCAACAATCTGCCGCATGTAGGCGTCGGCGCTGGTGGCCTTGGTGGCCTCGGTGAAGGGCGCGACGATAAGAAGCTCGGGGCCAAGGCGAGCGATCAGCTCGATCTTCTCCTCCAGGCTGGTGAGCAGCTGGAGCGGCTGATCGGGGCGCAGCACCGCGTTGGGGTGTGGCTCCCAGGTAAGGGCGGCGCTGGCGAAGCCGAGGGTTCGGGCGCGCTCCACCGTGGTGCGGATCAGCTGCTGATGGCCGAGGTGTAGCCCGTCGAACTTGCCGATCGTGAGTACGGTAGGACGGGCCGAGATGGCAGGCTCAAGGGCGCGAACAACTTCCACAGGCGCTCTCCGACGGTCGCTCTCCCGCCAGTGAGTGTAACACAAGTTTTGTGGCATGCTCTGCTAGCAAGATCTGCGGGCCGGGCGTTTTATCCACAGATGCCACAGATTTCCGGACTATTGCTGGCCCGAACAATCTGGATCGCGAAGGGCGCGAAATAGCACGAACAGCGCGAACCCACAACCGCACCGGGCATTCCGCCGCACGTGGGTGGCCGGGTTCGCGGTGGTTCGCAGCTATTCGCGCCCTTCGTGATCCAAAGGGCTCGGGCGTCGCGGCATCAAGGACGTTGCCGCCCCACTTACTTGCCCGCCAGCTTCTGCAGCTCGCTGAGCTTGATCAGCGCCTCCAGCGGCGTAAGCTCGTTGAGCCTGAGCCGACGCAGATACTCCAGCACGGGGCTGGGCGCTACCTCGAAGAGCGAGAGCTGCGCCGTAGGCTCTGAGGCGAGCGGCTTGGCTGGCTGCTCCGCCCTGTTCCCTGTTCCCTGTTCCCTGTTCCCTGTTCCCTGTTCCCTGTTCCCTGCCTCCAGCTCGGCCAGCAGCTCGCTCGCTCGCGCGATCACGGGGCGCGGGATACCAGCCAGCTCGGCCACGTGGATGCCGTAGGAGCGGTCGGCGCCGCCCCGGCGCAGCTCGTGGAGAAAGACCACCTGGCCCTCCCGCTCCACCGCCGCCATATGGTAGTTGCGCACCCGCGCCAGCTGCTCCTCCAGGGCGATCAGCTCGTGGTAGTGGGTGGCGAACATGGTGCGACACTGGAGCCGTGGCTCGCTGTGGATGTACTCCACCACGGCCCGCGCGATGGCCATGCCGTCGTAGGTGGAGGTGCCGCGCCCAACCTCGTCCAGGATGATCAGGCTGCGGCGGCTGCTCTGGAGCAGCAGCGCTGCGGTCTCCGTCATCTCCACCATAAACGTGCTCTGGCCGGTGGCGATGTCGTCCTGGGCGCCGATGCGCGTGAAGATCCGATCAACGAGGCCAACCTCGGCCTGCGCGGCGGGCACAAACGAGCCGATCTGCGCCATGAGCACGATTAGCGCGACTTGGCGCAGCACCGTGCTTTTTCCCGCCATGTTTGGGCCGGTGATGATCAGCAGCTGCTCGCCCTCGCTGTCTAGCGTGGTGTCGTTGGGGACGAACTCCTCCGCGATCACGCGCTCCACAACGGGGTGGCGCCCGCCCACAATCTTCAGGCATGTGCTTGCATTGAGGCTGGGGCGGCTGTAGCGCTCGCGCACGGCTGTCTCTGCGAGCGACGCCACCGTGTCGAGGTGGGCCATCGCCAGGGCTGCAAGGCGCAGCCGATCAATCTGGCCAGCCACAAGCTCGCAGAGCCGCACAAAGGCCTCGCGCTCCAGGTCGCCAAGCTGAAGCTTGGCGCGGTCGATGATCTGCTCGTACTCCTTGAGCTCGGCGGTGATGTAGCGCTCGGCGCCGACCAGCGTCTGCTTGCGCTCGTAGTCGCGCGGGATGAGCTTCTCGTCGGCGCTGCGCGAGAGCTCGATGAAGTAGCCGAAGACGCTGTTGTAGCCCACCTTAAGCGCCTTGATCCCGGTGCGCTCGCGCTCTTTACCCTCCAGCTTGTCGATAAACTCTTGGGCGTGGCGGCTGGCCCGCACCAGCGCGTCGATGCGCGGCTCAAAGCCAGTGCGGATCACGCGGCGCGGCCGCTCGCCGCCCTGCTCGGCCGCGCGCAGGTAGTTCGAGGCCCCCAGCAGCGCCGGCGGGTCGTCGTCCAAGGCGCGCTCCAGCGTGTCGAGCATGTCGGCGCAGGGATCTAAGGCAGGGGACGGGGAACTGGGCACAGAGGACAGGGGCGCAGAGGGCTGGGCCTCGTCGAAGAGGTCGTCCTCCTCGTAGGACTCGTCTCCCGGTCTCCTTGTCTCCCGGTCTCCTTGTCTCCCGGTCTCCTTGTCTCCCTCGACCAACAGCAATGCCCCAAGCTTATCGCCCGCCGCCGCGAGCACGCTCGGGAGCGCCCGCAGGCTCGCACGCAGCTGCACCAGATCGCGCGGGGTGGCGACGCTGCTGCCCTGTGCGAGCCGGTTGACCGCGCGCTCCATATCGCCCACCTGGCCGAGGGCCTCGCGCAGCTCGGCGCGCAGGATGCTATCGTCTGCCAGGCAGGCCACCGCCGCCTGGCGAGCGTGCAGCGGCTCCAGCTCCAGCAGCGGCTGGGCGATCCAGCGGCGCAGCAGGCGGGCGCCCATCGGCGTGCGGGTGCGATCCAGCACGCTCACCAGGGCCGTCTTGCTGCCCTGCTTGTTCGGCTCCAGCAGCTCGAGGTTGCGGCGCGTCTGCGGGTCGAGGAACATGAAGCTGCCGGTGGAGTAGACGCGCAGGCTGTTGAGCTGCGGGGCGCGGTGGCGCTGCGTGTCGTGGACATACTGGAGCAGCGCGCCGGCAGCGCGGGCGGCCAGGGGGCGGCCGTCCAGGCCAAAGGCTGCCAGGGAGCCAACCTTCAGCTGGCGCACCAGCGTCTCGCGGGCCTCGGCCAGATCCCAGCGCCAGGCGGGCCAGCCAGTAACGTGGCCTTGCGCCCAGCGGGCCTCGCTCTGCTGATCGAGGCGACGCGCCACCCGCTCATGGGGCAGCAGCAGCTCGCGCTCGCCCTTCGTCATCGGGGCGAGATCCTGGGTGAGGCGGGCCTCGGCGGGGGCGAGGGCAGGGATGCGCAGGCTCTCGGCGTCGGGCACGAGCACCTCGGCCGCCTGGAGCCGCCCCAGTTCGCTCTGGAGCTGCATGAGCGCCCGCTCGCCGCTGAACTCGGCACAGGCAAACTCGCCCGTGCTCAGGTCGGCGTAGGCCAGGCCAACCACGCCCTCCTCAACGATGGTGGCGGCGAGATAGTTGTTTGTGGCGGCGGCCAGCATGGAGAGATCGACCACCGTGCCTGGCGTCACCACGCGCACAATCTCGCGGTGGACCATCTTGCGCTCGATCTCGCCAGGCTCGCTGTGCTGGATGGCGCCGGCATACACCGAGCGCGGCCTGGTGTCGGTGCGGGTGGACTCCGTGGCCGTAAGCTGCTCGGCGATCGCCACGCGGTAGCCCCGGCCCACCAGGTCGCTCACGTAGCGCTCGACGGCGTGGTAGGGCATGCCGGCCATGGGCGCATAAAGCTTCTGGGCCTCCTTGGGCTTGCTCTTGTCGACCGCGTAATCCTTGCGGGTGAGCGTCACATCCAGCAGCTCGGCGATCAGCTTGGCGTCGTCGTCGAAGGTCTCGTAGAAGTCGCCGAAGCGAAATAGCAGGATGGCGTCGGCGGCCTGATCCTTGAGCTTGCGGTACTGCCGATACCAGGGGTGGATCTCGAGCTTGGCCATGCGGGCACACTCCGATTTGCACGTAGGTATTCGTACCAAGGTTGCAGCTTGCAGCTTGCAGATTACCGCACTACCACCGTCCACCGTCCACCGTCCACCGTCAGCTTGAGCGCAGCCCAGCACAATATTATAGCACGTCTGTTCGATATGCGCCGTAGGCCGCAAGGATGCGCTCGGCAAGCGCTGCGGGGGCCAGCTCATCGGTGCGCAGCGTCAGGTTGGACACCTGGGCGTAGAGCGGGGCGCGGGCGGCGCGCAGGGCTGCGAGGCGGGCGGCGGCATCGCCGGCAAGCAGGGGGCGCTGCTCGGCGTGGGCGCGCAGGCGGGCGAGCAGCGCGGCGTCGGGCGCGTCCAGCCAGACCACAAAGGCGCGCTCGCGCAGCAGCGCCCGATTCTGCTCGCGTAGCACCACGCCGCCGCCGGTTGCCACCACGCACGGGCCATCGGCGAGGGCCTCGGCGAGCGCGGCGGCCTCTAGCTCGCGGAAGTGGGCCTCGCCCAATGTGGCAAAGATCGCGGCCACCGGCATGCCCGCACGCTCGGCCAGATGCGCGTCGGTGTCGAGCGCGGGCACAGCGAGGCGGGCGGCGAGGGCGCAGGCGACCGTAGACTTTCCGGCCCCGCTGAGGCCCACGAGCGCCAATGGGCGATTCTGCTGCACAATGCGTTGCATGATGGGCGCTATCCTACCATACGTCGCCTCTGGCGATGACAAGACCGCAATCGTGCGCACCAGCCGCTCTAGCCCCTGTTCATCGGCGCCCGCTACAATCAGCGGACCAAGCAGCCACGATGCTGCCGGTGCGACGTCTCTTCGGCCCCTCCGCGCTGGCCCGCACGGACGCCCCATCGCCGAAGCGCTGCCACACACCCGGCCATCGTCGTGCTACGACGATGGCCGACGACCGCAAAGCCCCACGTTTGGGCTTCGACCCGCGACGATGCGACTGGACACGCGAATGAACATCCTGTTACTCACCGATGGGGTCCCGTACCCGCCCGACAGCGGGCCACGCGTAAAGACCTACCAGCTGCTCAGGCATCTGGCGACACGCCACCGCGTAACGCTGCTCTGCCTGGCGCACGACGAGAGCGCCCCGACGCGCGCCGCCGCCCTGCGCCCGCTCTGCGCTGAGCTGCACCTGGTGTACGCCCAGAGCTCGCGCTGGCACGAGCTTGCGGCTCGGCTAGAGAGCCTATTTGGCACGCGGCCTTACGCCGTGGCCTCACGCGCCAGCGCTGCGCTGCACGCGCGCCTGGCCGAGCTGCTGGCAGAGGCGACCAGCGGCGGCCAGCCCTTCGACCTTGTGCATATCGATCAGATCAGCATGGCCCAGTTCGCCGAGGGTCTGAAGCTGCCACGCGTGCTCGACGCCCACAACGCCGTCTGGAAGATCTACGCGGGGCTGGCGGAGCAGCGCGCCTGGCCTGCCAGCTGGCTTGCGCAGCGCGAGGCCGAGCAGCTGCGCGCCTACGAGGGCCGCATCTGCACAAGCTTCGAGGCTGTCACGACGGTAAGCGAGGAGGATCGCGAAGCGCTGCTCGACGCGGCGGGGGCGATCAGCAACGTGAGCGTCATCCCGATCGGCGTGGATGGCGTGGCTCTGGCCCCGGTGCCGCGCAGCCCCGACGCGCGCGTGGTGCTCAGCCTGGCCGGGCCGGGCTGGCCGCCAAACGCCGAGGGCATCAGCTGGTTTACCCGTGAGGTCTTCCCGCTGGTGCGCCGCGCCGTGCCCGACAGCCTGCTCTACATCTGCGGCGCGGAGCCGCCAGCCGAGCTGCGCGCCCTAGGCGAGCGGCAGCCTGGCGTAGCGGTGACAGGCTTTGTAGACCCGCGCCCCTATCTGGAGCGGGCCGCCGTGCTGATCGCCCCGCTGCGCAGCAGCGGCGGCATGCGCGTGATGCTTCTGGAGGCCCTGGCGCGCGGCATCGCTGTTGTTGCCACCAGCCGCGCCTGCGCCGGCCTCGATCTGCGGGCCGGCGAGCATCTGCTGGTGGCCGACAGCCCCAGCGAGTTCGCCGACGCGGTGACGCTGCTGCTGCGCGACCCCGAGCTTGCAGGCAAGATCGCCGCCGCCGGGCGCCGCCGTGCCCTTGATCGCTACGACTGGCGCACACTCACCCCTGCTATCGACCTCATCTACACCCGCATCATAGCCCACGCGCCACATCCTGACGAGTCCGCCATCGCACAGCCGGTGGCGCTCTCGTAGCAACAGCTCTGGCCAGCGTGCGCGGGGCGAGCAGAAGCCGCCCGGCGCACCTGGCACCCTGCCAAGGGCGAGGAGGCCGCGATGGATCTTCTGTTTGTCTGCTCCGAGGCGCCGACCACAGCGCACCCACGCCCCAACGGGCTGATCGCCGCGCTGGCCCGCCGGGGCCACAGCGTAACCTTGCTCTTCGCCGACGAGGCCGGCACCGCCTTCGACGACCTCGCCGAGCACTGCCGCCAGCTGCTGCCCGTGCGGCGCCGCCAGCTTGTGGACGCGGTGCGCGCCGAGGCTCAGCCCGGCCGCTTCGAGCTTGTCCAGCTCGATATGCCCACGGCAGCCCTGCTACCTGAGTCGCTCCCGCTGCCCAGCGTTCTGGACGCTGTGGTCTGCGCCAGCCTGCGGCGCGAGCGCTCGCTGCGCGCCCAGGGGCCGCTGGCCCGCGCGGCCCAGCGCGCCTGGCTCCCCCACATGCGCCGCGACGAGGCCGCCCTGCTGGCGCGCCACAGCCGGGTGATCGTGGCCGCCGAGGCCGTTGCCCTGCGCGCCCTGACGGGAACCGAAGGCGACGGCCAGGGCCAGATCCATGTGGTGCCCAGCCCGATCAATCTGGCCCGCTTCGGCCCACCCATGAGCCTGCGCGACCCCGCCACGCTGCTGCTC
>JAYUYB010000713.1:0-15853 GCA_043752655.1 Chloroflexota bacterium | reverse complement strand
AGCCTGGCGGCAGGCCGAGCGCGGCCTGGAGCCGCTTGGCGCTGCCATCGTCGGGGCGCATTGCGCCTGTCAGGAGCAGGCAGAGGAGCACCAGGCCTGCTGGGTAGGCGGCCCTCACCCGCATGCAACCCTCACCCCCCAACCCCCTCTCCCTGAACGGGGGAGGGGAGCCAGAAGGCGTCCCAATGCGCTGGCTGACCCGGCTCCCCCCTCTCCCCCTGAGGGAGAGGGGCCGGGGGTGAGGGGGCAAAGGCCGATGCGAGATCGGCTTATCTGAAAGATAGTGCATCTAGCGCTCCACCAGGCCCGCCGCATAGGCGGCCTGAGCCACACCCGCGCCGCCGGCGGATGTAGTCGTCTCCGCGTAGATCTGCAAGAGCGTCTTGAGCTCATCATCGAGACTCGGCGGCGGGCGCACGCCGCGCCGCAGCCGCTCCAGCAGGCCCGGCTCGGCGCGCAGCCGCTGGATCTGGCGGGCGAGGTCGGCAGCGTCGCCAGGCTGGAACAGCAGGCCATCCTGCTCGTCGCGCACCAGCTCGGCCATACCGCCGTGGGCCGAGGTGAGCACCGGTCGGCCTGCGGCCTGGGCCTCCATAATCGCGAGCGGGCTGTTCTCGTACCAGAGCGAGGGCACCACGGTGGCATCGCAGCCACCCAACACCGCAGCGATCTGGCCGGGCACAAAGCGCCCGGCCAGGCGAATGCGCGGGTCGTCGCCCACCAGAGCGCGCAGCTTGCGGCTGTAGGCGCCGTGCTGCTCCAGATCGCCGTAGATCGTGAGCTGAACTGGTCGCCCCGCAGTGGGCAGCTGGCGGATCGCCTCCACCAGCACATGCACGCCCTTATGCGCGGCGATCTGGCCGAGGTAGCCAAGGCGAAGCGTGCCGTCGGCGGGCGCCGGCGGGGCCGCCAGAAAGCGCTCGAGGTCGAGGCCGTAGCGCAGCACGCGCAGCCGCCCAGCCGGCACGTGGGCGCGGAATTTCTCGGCCATGAACTGCGAGGGCGCGATCACGGCCGTCGGCAGCGCGAGCGCGGGCAGCAGCGTGGCGCGGCGTGCGGCCATCGTCTGGCGCTCCGCGTGCAGCACCCGTGCGGCAAGCTGGCCGGCCACCCCACCGCTCACGCGGTCGGCCAGGCGCGCCGCGCGCCCGTCCAGGCGCATGCACCAGGCGCAGGCGCCGGGGTCGGTCGGCGGCTCGGCGCAGAGCGCGCCGTCGCCGCGCAGCAGCGTGATGCGCGGACAGAGGAACCAGAAGTCGTGCAGGGTGAGCAGCGTGGGCACGCCAGCGGCGGCGGCAGCGCGCAGGGGCGCGGCGCCGAGCAGGTAACCCGCCTGGAAGTGGGCGAGGTCGGGGCGGGCCTGCCGCAGGTAGCTGGCGAACCAATCGCCCAGCTCCGGGTTATCGAAGCTGCGCACCGGCCAGCCCTCGGGCGAAGCCTCGACGGCGAGGCGCCACACGGGGACGCCCTCGTACTGATCGTGGGTCGCCGTCACCCGGTTGCGGCCATCCCAGCGCACGCTCTCCACGCAGACAACCTCGGGTGTGTGGCCGTGGGCGCGCAGCTGCTGGGCGAGGCGCAGACTGTAGAGCTCGGCCCCGGCGCTGTAGCGTGGCGGAAAGTGATGCACCGGCAGGACGATCTTCATGCCGGGCCACCTTCCACATGCGGCTCGCGGCGCAGAGCGCGCACAAAGCGAAACTCCTCCGGCCCGATCACGCCGAGCAGCAGCAGCAGGCCGCCGTAGAGCAGCGCCCCGAGCGCGACGACAAGCAGCAGCGGCAGCGCGTGGAGCAGCAGCACACAGCCTCCCATCAGCAGGGCCGCCGCCGCCGGGCGAGCAAGCGCGTGGCCCCAGGGGACGACGGCCATATCTGCGCGCAGCAGCCAGAGATACTGGCATACGAGTACTAGCTCGGTAACGACCGTCATGATCGCGGCGGCGGCGAGGCCAAAGCGCGGCACCAGCGCCAGGTTCAGCGCCACGTTGATGCTGGTGCTCACCAGGACCGAGCGCGCCACCTTGCGCTCCTGCCCGCCGATGATCACTGCGTAGCCGAGGAATTCGGAGAGAAACATCAGCGGCACAACCCAGATTACCACGCGCAGGGCCGGGATGGCGCGCTCATAGCCGCCATCGTACAGAAACGGGATAATCCGATCCGCCAGAAACGAGCCGCCGACGGCGATCGGCAGGCCGATCAGCAGCAGGTAGCGGATCACACGGCCATAGATCAGCGGCACCGAGCGCGGGTCGGCCACCGCCTGCCGGGTGAGCGAGGGGAAGAGCGCGGTGTTGATCGCGTTGGACAGAAAGACCGTCGAGAAAACCAGGCTGTAGGCCGCATTGTAGTAGCCCGTCTCCGCATCGCCGTGAAAGATATTCAGCAGCACGCTGTCGAACTTGTACGAGAGCCCAAGCGTGAAGGCAACCATGCCGAACGGCAGGCCAGCCAGGAGTAACCCCGGCCAAAGCTGGCGCGCTGGGGGGCCGGGCCGCACGCCGAGCCGCAAGACGCCCCGCCCGCAGAGGATTGTCAGCACGACGATCGCGATCAGCGTCGCGTAGATCAGGCCGTAGTAGCCGAGCCCGAGCAGCAGCGCGAGCCCGCCGAGCACGACAAAGGTGATCTGGTAGATCACCCTAGCCCCCGCCGGGATGTCGAGCCGCTCGTGGCCAGCCAGCAGCGCCTCGCTGGTGCCTTGCAGCGCGTACAGCAGCATCCCCAGTGCGTTGAGCGCCAGGGCGCCGACCATGATCAGCGGGCGCCCGGTGAGCCAAGCGGCCACGAGCATCAGGCTTACACCGGCGAGCGAGAGTGCCAGCCGCAGCCAGAGCACCGTGCCGTACAGCTGGTTGATGCGGGCCGGGCCCTCGGGCGTGTCGCGCAGACGAGCCACCTCGCGCACCAGATACGGGCTGAGGCCGAGGTCGCCGATAAACAGGAAGAGGCTGCCGAAGGCGGCCACCGCCGCGTACTGGCCGAAGGCATCGACCCCGAGGCGCCGCACGATCAGCACCGTGAAGCCGAACGAGAGCAGTTTGATCGCGATCTGGGCCGCCATAACCAGCGCAGAGTTGCGGGCGATGTTGCGGGCGAGCTGCTGCATAGTCTAACGGTTCCTGATGCGCCCGCCCGAGGCGAGTGGCGCGTGGGCAGTGAGCGGAGTGTGCACCACCTGCGCGTAGCCCTCCAGGGTGCGCCGCGCGGTGGCCTCCCAGGAGAACTGCGCGGCCCGCCTGTAGCCGCGCTGGCGCAGTGCGTCGGCCGCCGCCCCGTCGCTAAGAATTGATGTGAGGTGCGCCGCGAAGGCGCGCTCGTCCTCGGCGTCGGCAAGCAGCCCAGCGTCGCCCACCACCTCGGGGATCGCGCCTCGGTCGGAGGCGACCACAGGCGCGCCGCAGGTCATCGCCTCTAGCAGGGGGATGCCGAAGCCCTCGATCCACGACGGAAAGGCGAAGGCGGCTGCCATGCTGTAGAGCGCCACGAGGTCGGCCCGTGGCGGGTTAATGAGCACCTGGGCGAAGCCGGCCGCCTCGGCGGCGCGGGCGGCGGGCGGCGGCTCGCGCCGCGCAAAGAAGACCAGCCGGAAGCGCTCGCGCAGTGCGGCCGGCAGCAGCGGCCACGCCCGCCCAAGCAGCGCCGGGTTCTTCAGGCCATCCGCCAGCACGAAGGGCCGCTCCAGGCCGTAGCGCGCCCGCACAGCGTCGAGGCTTGTGCGATCATCCACCCGGCGCAGGTCGGGCGTGGGCGCGTGGGGCACAGCTACGATGCGCGCCAGGCTGGTGCGGCCCACCCGCGCGATCTCGCGCCGGGCGTGCTCAGACACGGTGAGCACCAGGTCGGCCTGGCGCAGAGCTGCCGTAGAGCAAAGGTGCAGATAGGTCATCATCGCGATGGTGCGTGCGTCCTTGCGGTGCCCGCGCACGATCTCGCGCAGCGGCAGCAGGTTGATCGCGTCGTGCAACGTGACGATGCTGCGCACCCCCGCTGGCGCGAAGCCGTAGTTGGCAGGGAAGTGTAGCAGGTCGAGCGCATCCCTGGCGGCGGCGCGGCGCAGGGTAAAAAGATCATGGCGCAGGCTGGAGGCAGCCCCACTGTAGGGCAGCAGCTCCAGCCGCGCCCAGGGCGGCAGCCCGCGCAGCTCGAAAGGCCGCTTCGTGTCGGCATAAAGCACCAGCTCGTGGCCCGCCGTCTGCGCAAGCAGGGCGGGCACAAGCTGAGCGACATAGGTGTGGACTCCGCCGGTTAGCCCGTGGGAGAGGTAACGGACATCGATGCCGATTCGCATGCTTGGTCCGAAAGCGTCGCTGAATGCACACGATCTCGGCCATTATAGCGAGCTTGGCTAAACACGCGATAAATGCGGCGGCAGGTAGAGTCATCGCAGCTGGCGGGCTGCCGCGCGGCGCTGGGCGAGCACGTGTAGGTCGCAGTAGAAGCGTGAGACGCCCGGCGAGTCGAAGCTGGCGGCTGGAGCAGGCGCGGCTGG
Organism: Chloroflexota bacterium; assembly: GCA_043752655.1. Taxonomy (GTDB): domain Bacteria; phylum Chloroflexota; class Chloroflexia; order Chloroflexales; family Chloroflexaceae; genus OHK40. The sequence goes on along the minus strand of JAYUYB010000713.1, from coordinate 11,359 downwards.
CAGCTCCGGCGCCCGCACGCTGAAGAAGAGTGTTCCTGCGCCCTGGCCGCCGGTCGCCGTGCCCAAGGCGTAGGCCGCCAGCGGCGCGTTGTAGTAGGTGGCGCCGGATGCCCAGGTGGCTGGAAGGCTGGCAAGATTGGACTGGCTGCTCACCTGCGCCTTGCCGCCGGAGCCGGTGTCGCGGAAGCGCAGCACGCCGCTGTTGGCCGGCCCGAGCACGGCGAGCCAGTATTTCGTGCCCGCAGTCACGCTCGCCGTCGGCACGCTCAGCTCGTTCCAGGCGCCAGCCGTGGGGTTATTGAGCGTGGCCTGCGTCAGCAGCACGCCTGGCAGGTCGCCGGCCTTGTTCGCGTAGAGGCCCACCACCAGCTTTGTGGCGCTGCTGCCGACATCGACATAGACCCCGAGCTTGTTCACGGTGCCGCTCGCCGACGCGCTGACGATGAAGGCCTCTGCCATCCCGGCCGGGTTAGAGTCCTCATGGGTAAGCAGCGTGCTGTCGCCAACCAGCGCGGTGCTTGGGCCTGTCCCCAGTGTTGGGCGGGGCGACGGGCTCGGCCCGGCTGTCCCCGTGGCTGTGGCCGTGCCGGTGGGTGTGACCGTACGAGTAGGCGTAGCCGTGCGCGTAGGTGTCGCCGTGCGCGTGCTGGTCGCTGGGGCCGGGGTCAACGTCGCCGTGCGCATGCTGGTCGCCGGGGCCGGAGTCAACGTCGCCGTGCGCGTGGCGGTCGCTGGGGCCGGAGTCAACGTCGCCGTGCGTGTGGCGGTCGCCGTACTGATGGCCGTGCTGGTCGCTGTCGGCTGGCTCTGGGTGTCCACCTGCACCGCGTAGGCCGACATCGGCGCGTTGAAGTAGGTGGCGCCAGGCAGCCAGTTGGCAGGCAGGATGCTGAGATCCCACTGGCCGCTGATCTGGGCTTTTCCGCCCGCCTCCGTGTTGCGGAAGCGCAGCTCGCCGCCGCCCAAGGGCCCAAGCACAGCGATCCAGTATTTCGCCCCGCCCGTCACCTCGACAGGCGGCAGGTCAAGCTGGTTCCAGGCGCCGGCTGTGGGGTTGGCGAGCGTGGCCTGCGTCAGCAGCACACCAGGGTTATCGTCGCGTGTATTGGTGTAGAGCCCCACCACCACCTGGCTCGCCGTCGTGCTCGCGTCGACGTAGAGCTGCATGCGGTTGACGGTGCCGCTCGCCACCGACAGGTACTGGAAGCCCTCGGCGATGCCTGCCGCATTGCCGTCGGCGTGGGCGAGCAGGCTCGTCTCGCCAAGCAGCGTCACCGAGCCACCAGGCACCGGGCTCGGTGTAAGGCTCGCCGTTGGCGAGGCCGTGGGCGAAGCTGTCGGCAAGGCTGTCGGCGCCGGAGTGGAGGTTGGCCCCGCGTTGCTCACTGTAAAGCTGATCGTGGCCGCCGTCGCGCTGTTACCGGCGGCGTCGCGGGCCTCGGCGGCAAGGCTATGCGCGCCGTCCAGGGCGGCAGTGCTGTCCCACACAACGCTGAAGGGCGCGCTGGTGTCGGGGATGCCGAAGGCGGCGCCGTCGAGCAGAAACTGGACTGACGCCACGCCCGTGTTGTCGCTCGCGCTCGCCGCCAGCGCCACCGCCGCGCCGCTGACCGTGGCCCCCGCCACTGGCGAGCTGATCGCCACCGTGGGCGGCTGCGTATCGGCCGCGCTGCTGCCCGACACCATCACGATCTTCGCCACCGAGGGCACGCCGTTCGCGTTCACGATGAAGAGCATGTACGGGCCGGGCGGCAGCGTTCCGCCACTCGCTGGGATTTGGACGCTCAGGTCGCCCGCGCCTGGCGTGAAGGCGAGCGGCACGTAGCGCTGATCCGGGTTGATCGTGTGCGTGACGGAGGGCACGCGCACCAGCGCCACCGAGGCGATGCTCGCGGCGTTCGACGTTTGCACGCTGATCGTCGAGCCAAGGCTGGCGCTGGTCGGCGCCGCCGCGATCACCGGCCGCGCACCTTTGAAGAGGTATGGCGGCGCGTAGATCTCTGCGGTCTGGTAATCAACTGCGGGGCTGACGCGCCCGCCCCCGGCCACCAGCACGCGCCCATCAGGCAGCAGCGCCGCCGTCGAGTGGTACATCCGTAGGTCGCGCATGCTGCCGGCGGGCGACCAACTCTCCGTATCGGGGTCCCAGATCTCGGCCTGATGGACACCCTGGGTCGAGACTAGGCTATACAGCGTCGAGCCGCCGACAGTGAAGACCTTCCCGTCGGGCAGCATCACCAGATTGTGCTGGAAGCGCTGGTTTGCCATGGGGCTGACCGTGCGCCACGCCGGGGTGGTGGCGTTCATGTCGAGCACCGCCGCGCTGCGCACCACCGGATCGGCGTTGTTGGTGCCGCCGCCAGCCGCCAGAATCTTCCCTGGCCGATACATCACCGACGAGCCCGTGGCCACCGGCGCGTCGCCAATAATGCTCCACTGCTGGGCCGCCACGTCGAGCGTGCGCGTGCGCCCATCGGGCCCAGCCACCAGCAACAGCTTGCCATTCGGCATCACGTAGACGTTTGGGTACTCGTCAACATTCAGCCGCGCCCCGGTAAGCGCGGTCCAGCTGTTGGCTGCCGGGTCGTAAAGCTCGGGCACATCGGCCATCAGGCCAGGCTGGATCTGGCCGCCCATAACGATCACCTTGCCGTCGGGCAGGATGTTCGTAGTGGGGTACCAGCGGGCATAGGCCATGTCGGCGGACCGCGACCAGGCGCTCGTGCTCGGGTTAAAAATGTTGGTATCTTTGATGCCCACACCGTCGCTGGTGTAGCCGCCGACGACCAGCGTGCGCCCATCGGCGAGCAGCGAGTGGCCGGAGCAGAACACCGACGAGAACTGATTCGTGACGGCGGTAAAGCTCTGGCTGGTGGGGTCCCAGACCCGCGCAAAGACATTCGGCTTCAGCTCCCACGCGTCCCACATCAGCAGCTTGCCGTTCGGCTGCATCACAGTGTGGACGGCCACAAGCGGCCAGTTTGCCGCTGGCTCCCACTGACCTTGGGTAGATGCGCTGGAGCCAGCGGTACTAAAGAGCGCGTCGCTGCTTACCGCGAGCTCGCCGTTCGCGCCCCGGCTGCGCGCCCGGTAGTGGTAGGTCGTGCCGGGCGCGAGCCCGCTCAGCCCAACACTGTGGCTCACAGCAAGCGCCGGGTCGAGCGTGGTGAGCGAGCCGTAGGCGGTGGTGAGCCCGTACTCCACCTGGCTATCGGCAGGCACATCAGTCGACCAGCTGACGCTCGCCGAGTCGGAGCTGATCCCCGCGCTGCCGATGCCGAAGATCATAGGCGCCGTGGGCGGATCGACGAGGAGAGTCGTAAAGCTAAAATCGCCCGAGACCGTCTGGTTGCCGGCGGCGTCGCGGCTGACGACGCGGTAGCGGTAGCTGCTGTTGGGCGTCAGGCCCGTGATTGTCTGGGCGTGCGCGGCCACGAGCGCCGTGTCGAGCGCGGTGGCAGAGCCGTAGCTCGTGGAAGCGCCATACTCCACCTGGCTGGTGGCCTGCTCGCCTGTGGCCCATGTGATCTGCGCGCTGCTGGTGGTAAGGCTACCGGCGGCCACTGCGCTGATCGTAGGCGGGGTGGTATCGGGGCCGTTGAAGGGGCTATCGGCCACCCACGCCGGGCCGCCGCTGAGGGTGCCGTTACGGCCGTTGCCAGAGGCGTCGGCGGCGGCAGTGCCCTGGCCCTCGTCGAAATGCCAGAGGCCGCGCGTATTGGCGTCGGCTGTGAAGGGCTGCTGGGGCGGGATGAAGTTGCCAACGTAGCGGATATTACCAGAGATGCGCACCTCGTCGATCAGGCCCTGGTAGTAGTCGCCGGAGAGCTCGGTGGAGCCGATCCGAAACGTATCGCTCAGCTGGTCGATCTGCCCACTGGTGAGGCTAGAGGCTACCCTGGTGCCGTTCACAAACAGGCGCATGTTGCTGCCGTCATAGCTGCCGGCAATGTGATACCACTGATTGAGCGCCAGCTCGCCCGAGCTCACTTCGATCCAGCTGCCGAAATTGCGCGAGAAGGAGAAAATGGCGCGAAAGCCTGAGCCAGTGCCCTGTACGCCCAGCTCGTAGTTGTGCTTCCCCGCAACACCCTTGTAGCTGCTGCTTACGGCGACCGGCTTAACCCAGGCTTCGAGCGTTAGATTAACGGGGATGCGCAGACTTGCGTGGTCGGCAATCTCCACATAGTCGTTGCTGCCATCGAAGCTGAGGGCGCCAGGGCCAGCGGCCAGGGCAGGGCGGGCGAGCCGAGGGGCGAGCGGCAGCGCGAGCGCGGCGAGTGCTAGCAGCAGCAGGAGCCCGCGCAGCGGGCGTGGGAATGCAAACAGTGTGGAGTGCATCATCGCCCCCCTCGCATAAGGTTCTTTCTGGCACACCGGTATCAGATTCCTCGCTGCGCTCGGAATGACAAGCCTTCGTTGCTGCGCTCGGAATGACAAGCCTAGCTTACGGCTGGCTTCTGCACGATGCTGGCGGCCGGCAGAACGAAGCGACGCCCCTGGTCGTCGAACAGGCCCGGCTGAAGCTCCCAGAACGAGCGCGCATCGCTGGTGGTAAGGCTCTGAAGATCGCTGGTGAAGCCGAGCCGACTAGGCAGCTCGTGGGCGCGCAGGTCCGCGCCAAGATCCTGCTCTAGATGCGCCAGCTCGAAGCACTGATTCGCGCTGCGCGGCAGCTGGGCCGCCCCGCCGCTCACCGCCCGGCGGGCCTCCAGCTTGCGCTGCACGCCCTGGATCAGGCCGCCAAGATCGCCCTTGCGCACAAGCTCCACGCTGCGCCGCACTAGATGGGTGGCATGCCCGTTGCCCCCACCGGGCGCCTGCGGCTGGAAGTCCACGGTGAAGACGAGCAGGCCGCCAGGCTTCAGAATCCGCATCAGCTCGCCCACCGCCCGCTTGTCGTGCGGGGCCGGGATGTGCTCCAGCACAGAGATACAGGCGATGGCGTCGAAGCTGTCGTCGGAGAAGCTCATGGCCGTCAGATCCTGGGCGCTGTAGCGCACCTTGCTGCCGTAGATCGTCTCCGGCTGCAGGCGCTGAAGCTGGCTGATCAGCCGGCTGTCCCCATCGCACGCCTCGGCCTCGACGCCCAGCTCCGCCAGCGCGTGGGCGAACGGCGTCGCGCCGCTACCCGCGTCGAGAAAGCGCTGGCCGGGCCGCAGATGCGCCGTGAGCGCGTCCAGCGCGAACGAGTACTCTAGGCGGCGGAAGGGCCAGCGACAAACCTTGAGATACTGCGGGATCTCAGCGATGTCAGCGGGGATCATGCCCGCCCGCATAGCCGCGTCGCAGCGCTGCAAAAGCGGCTCCATGTGCTGGGCGAAGAGCTGCGAGCGCTCATCGAGCGCGCGGGTACTATCGGTGTAGAGCACATACATCGGTGCTTCCTTTTGAGGTGTGCAGGCGCCCCGTAGAAGCGCCCGTTGGGCCAGCAATAGACCGAAAATCTGCGCCATCTGTGGATAAAAGGCCCGACTCAGACCTTGCATCGGCCCTACGACTCCGACACACGCGCTTTCCCCAGACTCCCGCCCATCCACTTTATATGGTTCACGCCGATCTGCACCAGCTGCCCGAGCGTGTCGGGCCGCGCCGCGCCCTTCAGGAAGGTCACCATCGGGCCGGGCCGCAGGCTCCACTCGCGTGCCGCGCGCCTGGCCCAGTACTCCAGATCCTGCGAGCTCAGGTGCGGGTAGTTCAGCACGGTGTGGGAGTACATATCGTAGTCCTCCCAGCGGTCCATGTTGATCCAGCCGTTCTCCACCGCCTCGTAGTAAAACGGCGTGCCAGGGTAGGGCGTGGCAATGTGGAAGAGCGCGATGTCCACCGGGATGCGCTTGGAGAGTGCGATCGTCTGCTGAATGCTCTCGACCGTCTCGCCGGGCAGCCCGATGATGAAGTAGCCCCAGTTCATGATCCCGGCGCGGTGGCTGGCGGCGATCGTCTCCTCGATGCGCTGCACCGTGGTGCCCTTGCGCGCCCGCTTCAGCACCGTCTCGCTGCCGCTCTCCAGCCCCCAGGCGATCATAAAGCAGCCGGCCTGCTTCATCAGCTTCAGCTCGGCCTCGTCCACAAAGTCCACCCGGCTATTGCAGCTCCAGCGCAGCTGCAGCCCCTCTTTGATGATCGTGTTGCACAGGTCGTAGACGAACTCCTTCTTCACCGTGAACAGGTCCGCCTCGAAGTGGATATGATGCATGCCCAGCTCTTTGAGCATCACCATCTCTTTGAGCACATGCTCGGGGCTGCGGTGGCGCACGCTGGACTGGTACGTCACGTGCTTGATGCAGTAGCGGCAGCCGGCGGGGCAGCCACGGCTGGTGAGCACGAAGGTGTACGGCCCGCCCACAATCGGCACCTTATACTTGCGCCAGGGCAGCTTGTCGTGCAGCGGGATCGGCAGGTCGTCCAGGTTCTCGATAAACGGCCGGTCGGGGTTGATCACCACGTTGCCGTGCTCATCGCGGTAGCCGACGCCCAGCGTCTCGCGCAGAGCGCGGGCCACTAGCTGCGGCGCCACGCCCAGGAAGCGCCCGCGCGTGGTGAGGTACGAGGCGTCGGGGAAGGGCAGCTTGCGCCAGGGGGAGGTCAGCTCGCTGTTGCCCACCGACACCGTCTCGCCCGCCTGCTCGCGCTCCACCTGCCGGTCGATGCTGCGGATCACATCGACGATCGTCAGCTCGGGCTCGCCACGGATCACCACGTCCAAGGTCGGGTAGCTCTCCAGCGTCTCACGGCTCATGGGCGTCACGTGGGTGCCGATCGCCATGCTGATCGTGCCCACCGCCTTGCCGATAAAGCTGGTACGCATGTCGTTGGTAAGCGTGGGCGCCGTGGCGTGGGTCACCAGGTAGCGCGGCTTGTGCTTCCACATGTAGCGCTCGAACTCTTCCCAGTTCATGCTCAGGCCGATGGCGTCGATCACATCTACGCTGTAGCCGGCCGCCTGCACCACCGCCCCGATCTGAGCCAGGGCCGTCTGGGGCCAGATGATCCCGTCGCGGGTGCGGCGCCCGACGCGCGCGATGTCGCGCAGGAACAGGTCGCCGTCCGGCGAGGGCGGGTTGAGCACCAGCACATCGAGCCGCTTGCTCTGCTCGCGCGGCATCTCCATAAACTTGATCGTCTCGGACCGCTCGTTGGCCTTGGCCGGCGCCACCAGCTTGATGCCAGTCTTCTTATCGCCTGGGGCCAACCGCTTGGTTGGCTCTGCGGGGGTCTGTGGCTCCTGCTCACTCATCATATGCTCCTGGCGTTATGGGTTCTTGATCTCGCTACCGGCGTACAGCACATTGGGGTAGATATCGTTCCAGTAGGCGACGTCGATCGTGTTTGGGAAGGCGCAGAAGAACTGCGACCAGCGCGTGTTCACGCTGCTATCGAAATTTGCACCCGTCACAAAGAGCGCCCACCCACCCCAGGCAGCTGCGCCTCCGTCGCCCTCAAAGAAGTACAGATTTTCGCCGTGCCCGTCGGGCGCTGGCTCAGGCGTGCCGTGCCCGTAGATCCGCAGCTTGCCCGCTGCGTAGCCGAGCGACGGGTTATGCGTAGCCTGGGCGCCACCGCCAGGATTGTTGCTCTGCCAGCTCTGCCCGCTATCATCGCTGTACTGGTAGCGGATATAGTCGTTCCCTGCGCTGATCCAGGTCAGGTGGTAGCGATCGCCAGGCGTCACCAGCAGACTCGTCGACTGGTCAATCGTCACGCGGGCCGCGTTGTCGCCGCTCACGTTTACCGTAACGCCCCAGGCCCCGTTCGCCGCCTGCACCCGGCTAAAAAGCGTCCCGTCGTTGTCGGTATTAAAAGAGCCGCGCTGCCACACCGCCAGCAGTCTGCCTGCGCTGTCGAAGGCCAGGTTCGGATGCCAGGCCTTCTGGTTGCCGCTATAGCTCACACCGTCGTCGAGCTGGGTTGCCGCCGACCAGCCCGCCCCGCTGCGGGCACGCTGGTACACCCGCCGCGCGCTCCCGCTCCCCTTCAGGTAGACCACATGTGGCGCCCCGCTCGCATCCAGCGCCAGCGCGAGACTCTGGACACCCTGGCCGCCGACATCCAGGCCGAGGGCACCGTCGATCGTCTCTGGGCTGTCACCCCAGCTATTCGAGCCGGTTGAGAATGTCGTGTAGCGCAGTGTGCTCAGGCCACCTCCGCTCGTCGTGCGCTCGTTCCAGGCCACATGGATCGTATCGGCCCCATCGATCGCGATGGCCCACTGACCCACTCCCGTCGGCGACTTCGCCGCATCGAGCAGGGTGAAGCCGCTCGGCACCCCCGTGCTGTTGGCTCGGTACATGCGCAGCGTCTGCGCAACATCCGTGCATGGGTACTCTGCGCAGGTGGAGCCGCTGACATACAGGCGGTTGCCGCTAGTGCGTACCAGCTGCTTCGCCGACACATCGGTATAGCCAGGGCCAACCTCTATCATATAGTTCTGCGTAGACCCGCTCTCGGTCGGGGTGCTCGTAACGGTACTCGTCGACATATTAGTCGGCATATTCGTCACAGTGCTCGTGGCAGTGGCCGTTGTGGTGCTGGTCGCGCTGCTGGTGGCAGTGGCGCTGGTGCTGGTGGCAGTGGGCAACACAGCTTCGGGTCCTGGGTAGCTAATCATGGGCAGCGACAGCGTGCCCGACCACGCGGGGGTGCCATCGGCCATGCCCATAGAGAGCGGCAGCAGCACGAGCAGAGCAGCTGCGGCAACCGCCGCGAGGATTTTGTTCTGGTGACGCATAGTCTACTCTTCAGACGTCGTCGCGTGCTCCCACGACGTGGCGCCCGTGCGGTGGGCGGCCTGGCGTGAGAGCCGCAGAGCCTGCCATATAAAGACGGCGATGGCTGCCAGGAGCAGGAGTTTGGCCAACGGGCCGAGGATCAGATGGGCCGGCGCGTTGAGCCACCCTGCCTCGCGGATCAGCACGGTATCGAGCGATGCGTGCAGCGTGGGCACCACATGCTTGTGGTACTCGTACAGCACCGCGAGGCTCACGCTGCCGAAGAACCAGCAGACGTGGCTGCGCGTCGGTTGGCGGTACAGGCGCCAGCCCCACCAGAGGCAGAGCCCCAGCGCCAGCAGCAGCGGCCAGTTGTGGGCCAGCAGCACGTAGCTATAGCCCAGCACATAGTGCCACTGGCCGAGGGTGCCGTAGCTCCACTGCTCGAAGCCGTTCACGCCGTCGCGCTCCTTCCGCTTGCCTTAAGCCACCCTACCCGACAACCCGCTCCAGGCCAAGGCTCGGCGCCGCCACCGCACGCTCCATGTCGGCCTGCACCTCCACCTCGCGTCGGCTCAGCTCCGAGAGCACGCGCGCCAGGGCCCAGGCGCTCACCAGCTGCACCCCAGTAAGCACCAGCAGCGCGCTCGCCACCGGCGCGAACCAGGAGTTCGGCAGGGCCGGGTTGGTGAGGTTAAAGGCCACGGCGGCGGCGTAGAGCCCAACGCCCACAAGCACCGCCAGCATGCCAAGCCACCAGTAATGCTTCTCGATTTTGCGCCCGTTGCCGCGTCGCCCGAACAGGCCCTGGCGAATCGGGCGCTGGTGGAACAGAGCCACCACGTAGCTGAAGGTGGTGCCGGTGGTGTAGAGCGTCACGCCAGCCACGGCCAGCACCATCGCCCCAAACAGCAGTGGGAAGCTCCAGCTACTGCTCAGGCCGAGTAGCCCGACGACCAGCGGCAGAGCAGCTGTGACCAAGGCGAGCAGCAGCAGCAGCAGCCCGAGGCCGCCGAAGATCCGTACCGGGTTATAGGTGAGGGCCGTCCAGACGATGCTCTTGAGGAAGCGCAGACCATCGCGCACCACGCTCAGCTTGCTGCGCCCGCTGCGCTCCTTGTAGGGGATCGGCAGCTCGACGATCTTGACGCCCTCGTGCAGGGCGCGGGTGCTCATGGCCGGCGTAAAATCCAGCGTGTCGGGCAGAGGATAGACGCGCGGCAGCACCGAGCGACGCAGCACCCGCTGCCCAGAGGCACTATCGGTGATACGCGTGCCCGACACCAGCGAGAGCAGGCTGGCGAAGATCGTATTGCCAACCCGGCGCACCAGCGGCATCTCGCTGCGCTCGCCGGCCATGCGGCTGCCGATCACGACCTCGGCGCCGTCCAGGGCGAGGGCGCACATGGCCGGAAAATACTCTGGCGGGTAGGTGCTATCTGCGTCGAGGAAGCCGAGCAGCTCGCCGTTGGCCGCGCAGAAGCCGGTCTTCAGGGCGCCGCCGTAGCCGCGGTTCTGCTGGCGGATCAGCCGCACACGCGGGCCCATCGCCTGCACAATCTCTGCCGTGCGATCCCGCGAGCCGTCGTCCACCACGATGCACTCGAGCTGCTCTACGCCCGCCGCACGCAGGCTAGCCTCGATGGAAAGCACGCGCTCGACGATGGCTGCGATGCCCTGCTCCTCGTTGTAGGCCGGGATGACGATCGAGAGTGTGGTCATTGGGTGCTCCCCTTTCGAGCGACGATGCTAATAGACCGATAGCTCTGCAAGCCGCGCCAGCGGCTCTGCCTGCAAGTCACGGACAACCCGCGCCGGGTTGCCGACAGCCACACAGTAGTCGGGCACGTCGCGCGTCACCACGGCCCCGGCGCCCACGACGGCATTCCGCCCTACCCGCACGCCATCCAGTAAGATGGCCCCGCTGCCAATCCAGGCGCCGTCGGCGATGCTGATGCCTTGTGCCGTGATGCCCTGCTGGCTGATCGGCCGCGTCGTGTCGGCGAAGACATGGTTCACGGCCAGCACCTGCACCAGCGTGCCCAGGTACACATCGTCGCCGATGCTGATGCCGCCCTGCCCGCGCAGCACGCAGCCCTCGCCCACCAGCGAGCGTGCGCCAATGCTGATGCCCGCCCTGGGCAGATCGCGGAAGTTGTACACGTGCAGCAGCGCGTTCTTCATCACCAGGCTCTCCGGCCCAATGCTGATCCCACCAGGGCAGGCGTGCAGGTAGACCCCGTGATCCAGGTAGACGCCGCGCCCGAGCCGCACGTTGGCAGCGAAGCGAATGCGGACCCCATCCTCAATCGCGGCGAGGCCGTCCATCTGGAGGATGCTGCGGTAGAGCAGGGCCCGCAGCGCGATGCCCGGCAGCGCTGGCACCCACCCCGCCACAGCCTGGGCCAGCTGCTCGCCAATGTAGCGGGGCAGCGTGCCCGCCTGGCGCGCGATGTAAAGCTGAAGCTGGCTGCCCATCGTCACAGCTCCGTGTCAGCTGCTGGCTCGTCGCCGTCTGCCAACGGGCGAGCGCTCCGCCGCCCAGTGCGGCCCCGCGCCGTGGTGGGGCGCGTCGGTTTGCGGCCCATAGAGCGCTGCGAGCGGTCCTGCGCGATCGGCGTGATCAGAATGCCTGGCTGCGGGGTGAT
>JAYUYB010000712.1:0-2946 GCA_043752655.1 Chloroflexota bacterium | reverse complement strand
CCTCCACCATCTGTTCCATCAGCTGCTCGAACCGGCTTAGTGCAGACATGCCTTGCTCCGCTCGGCTGGCAAGATGACCGGGTGACCGTGCGCTCGCTGCGCTCGCACTGACAAGGTGACACCTAGCGGCAGCAACCCATGTCACCCGGTCACCCGGTCACCCGGTCATCTTGTCAGATCTTCGGCTTCACAGCCTCGCCGAGGTAGATCGGCTCCAGGGTTACCAGGTCGTCGCGCTCGCCGGCGGCCAGACGGCGCCATGCCAGCTCGGCGAGGAAGGCGGGGCGGCGCAGGCCGGCGGCGGGTGTGGGGAAGCGCGCCTTGGCGCCGAGGCCTTGGCGGAGCGCCTGCTCGGCGGCGGCGTCGAGGTCGCCGCAGAAGAGCGTGGGCGCGGTGAGCGTGGCGCAGAGCTCGGCGAGGCTCACGTTGCGGTCGCCCTCCTGGCGGGCGGGGCCATCGCCACGAAACAGGGCTGTGGCAAAGCGCTCGCGCCCCAGGCGAATCAGCGGGTGCGTTTGGAGGCCGGGGCGGGCGTGCTGGGCGGCAAGTGCGTCCAGGGTAGAGACGCCGAGCAGCGGCAGATTTCCGGCCAGCGCGATGCCCTTGGCCACGCTCATGCCAACGCGCAGGCCGCTCCAGCTACCGGGGCCGAGGGCCACCGCCAGAGCCGTGAGCTCGCCGCGCGCGGTGCCGCTGTGGCGCAGCAGCATGTCGAGCTGAGGCAGCAGCTGGGCGGTGTGATTCCGGCCAGAGAGCCATGTCGCCTCGGCGCGTGGGCCGCTCGCGTCGTAGAGGGCCAGCCCCGTGACGCTGGTGGCGGTGTCGATAGCGAGCAGCATCAGCCTTTGAACTTCTCGATCAGCTCGGCGTAGCGCTGGCCATGAGGCGCGAGCCTGATGCGGCGCTTGGTCTCGCTGAGATGCTCGATATGCACCGCCAGGTAGTCGGCTGGCACAAGCGCCTGGGCCCGCTCGGGCCACTCGATCAGGCAGACGCCCTCGCCGGCCCAGAGCTCCTCCAGCCCGATCGTGGGCAGCTCGGAGGCCTCGGCGATACGGTAGAGATCCACGTGGTAGATCGGCATGGCCTGGGCGGCGGGGCCGGCACGATACTCGTTCACCAGCACAAAGCTGGGGCTCGTCACAAGGTCGTCGGAGCCAAGGCCGCGCGCCACACCCTTTGCGAGCTGCGTCTTGCCCACGCCGAAGGTGCCCACAAGCAGCAGCAGATCACCCTGGCGTAGCAGCTCGCCAAGGCGCTGGCCAACCCGCTCCGTCTGGGCGGGGCCGTGGCTAATAAAGTCAAGCTCGTTGGCGCTCTGCACCGCGCCCAGCCGTTGATCGCTCATCCCCCGTATTGTAGCATGGCGACGCCCCGAGCGGCGCTACGCCGGGGTGGCGGGCCTGCGCCGAAGCGGAAAGGGCAGGCGCGGCAGCAGCCCGGCGAGCAGCGCGGTGGCGATAATCGCCTGCACTATGCCGGCGATGCTGTCGGCGGTGCGCACGGGGTTGGTGAAGACCACCGGCAGCAACCAGCTGAGGGTCAGGGGATACCAGGCCCAGTTCGGACGCCAGCGGATCACAACACAGGCGACCCCAATGGCGATATAGACCACCGAGAGCGGGAAGATCAGCGTATTGATCAGCAGCAGCGTCCCAAAGCCATCGCTGCGCCCGTGTCGCCACCAGAGCAGGCCCGCCAGCACCCCAAGCAGCGGCCCCAACGGCAGCCCGAGCAGCGGCCTGTCGGGCCGGCCCTCGCGGTAGGCCTGGAGCCCCTGAACCCACTGGAGATAGATCTCGGGACCGCTGATCAGCAGGATGCCGCCCCAAAGCAGGGCGCTAACGCCTGCGAAGCTGGCAAGCAGAACCCAGCGGCGCTCACGCAGGGCGACGAAAAGCAGCCATGCCACAGCAAGCACCGTTGTCTGCGGCTTGATGATCGCCAGGGCGAGCAGCAGGCCCGCCAGGCGGTCGCGCCGGTCGCTGTAGGCGTGCTCGGCCAAGAGCAGGCCCACCAGGGCGAGGAGGGTAAGCTGCCCGATCACCAGGCCCTGCGCAAATGGCAGCCAGAGCAGCAGCCAGGGGAGGGCCGTGCGGCCACTCGTGCGGCGCGCCCAGCGCTCAAAGCCGATGATAGCGACGAGCTGCACGAGCAGCCCGCTGATCAGCCAGGGCAGCAGGGCGAAGGGCAGCGCAAGGATCTGCGTGGGGGGGGGGTAAGCGTACCCACCCGCCGCAACGGCGACGCCATTCGGTATCACGAATGGGCCATAGGGGTTGCCGCCGGCAAGCCAAAGCTCCACAGCCGCCATAAGCAAGCGCCAGTCGACGAACCAGAAGGAATCCATTGGCGGCTCCCCAGCTCTGTGCCCAGGACCATCCGGCCAAGCGCCGAGCTAAGGTAGCACAGGCCCGTTACTGTCGGGCTGCCTCCAGGCTGCTCAGGCCAAGCGCGCCGTTGGCTGCGGCGGGCAGCTCGACGCAGAGCTGGATGCGCGGGCGGCGCAGCTCTAATGCGGTGCGCTGGGCCTCCGGGCTGAAGCGGCCGCCAAGGGCGAGCAGCATGCCGCTGGGCATGCGGCGCAGGCGCAGCAGCTCGGCCAGATCCTGCACATCGGCGGCGCTGATCAGCGGGCGTTGCTGCGCCATGGCGAGCAGCTCGCCGCCCTCGGGCGTGCGCAGCGTGAGCAGCCAGCGGTTGGGGCGGGGCTGCTCCACGCGCAGCGTCTCGTAGCCGGCCTGGCGAACCTGGGTGAGCAGCTGCGCGTTCTTGGCACCCACAGAGCGACCTCCCCTTTGGAAAAGCCAGAAACAGTGCCGGGAGCAAGCCGTGGCAAACGGCGCGGCCAGCTCGATGGCCAGTAGCCGAAGGTGCCCCACATCCTGGTGGGAGCGCAAACAATGCTTTGAGTGACTGGTGGAAATTGTCAGGGAAACCCTTACC
>JAYUYB010000711.1:0-7342 GCA_043752655.1 Chloroflexota bacterium | reverse complement strand
CAGGGGGCGCGGCGGGGGGCGCGGGCAAGCAGCGCCTGGGCGCCAATGGCGGCGAAGAGCGCCGTGGTGAGCAGGCTGATCAGCACGAAGTGATTGGGGCGGTGGCTGGAGCGCACGCCCGGCAGGTCGCGGATCAGGGCGTATGGGCCGGGGAGGCCTGTGCGCCAGCCGCCGACCACAAGCTCGGCGCCGAGGGCCATGGCGGCGGCGAAGACGCCCAGAGCGAGCCAGCGCCACTGCGCGCGCCAGGCCACGGCAACGCCGAGCAGCGCCAAGGCCGTGCCAACCAGGCCGAGCGAGACGTTCCACAAGATCTCGTTGGGGTGCAGGCCGGTGTAGAAGCTGGTGATCGCGTGGCCCCAGAGCGGGTGGTTCGGGTTGGGCAGCCAGAAGCTGATCAGGTCGGCGATGGCGTCCTGCTGCTCGACGCGCGCATCGCCAAGCAAGGTATCGCCCGTGCGGGCCAGCGAAAGCAGGCGCGGCGCCATGAGCGCAAGCCAGAGCAGGATGGGGGCGAGACCCCAGGCTATAGCCGATAGCCGATAGCCGATAGCCGATAGCCGGGCAGAGGACGGTCTGCGGTCGTCGGTCGTCGGTCGTCGGTCGTCGGTGGGGCCAAGGGCCCAGAGCAGCGCCATGACGCCGGTGGCGATCAGGGCGAACAGGCCGTAATACCAGGTTCCAAGGCCCACCCAGAGCAAGAGTAGGCCGCTGAGGAGCGCCCAGCGCCAGCGACGGCGCTCCAAAAGGATCAGTACGGCCAACGCCCAAAGCGGCAGCCACTGGATGGAGGCGACCTCTAGCTGCGCGTCGAGCACCTTCTGCATATGGAAGGGCGCGAAGGCGTAGACGGCGCCGCCGATGAGGGCTGAGGGCTGAGAGCTGAGGGCTGAGGGCTGAGGGCTGAGGACTGAGCCGCGCAGGATGTAGGCGATGAAGAGGAAGGCGAAGTAGCCGCCGAGGATGTAGCTTAGCAGGATGAGCAGATTGTAGGCGGGCAGAGGGCCGAGGGCGAGGGTGAGCGGGAGCGCCAGCAGGCCCTGGGGGAGGCTGAGCGTCTGCCAGAAAAGGTCGAGGCCCTGGGGGTGGAAAAGCAGCGGCGTGGCGAAGGGGTTCTGGAGCCGCACGAGAGCCTGGGCGGTCCACCAGATATTCCAGATGCCGAGGTAGCCATCCACCTGGCCGGACTCATTAGCGATGATCTGGCGCCAAAGCTTGAGCGGCATGGGGTAGGTGACAAGCAGGGCAAGCAGCGTGTAGACGCCCAGGGCAAGCACGTGGGGGCGCCAGCGGGGGCGAATTATGGTAGGAAGCTGCACGGCAGGGCATTATACGCTACTGTGCGCGCTACGCAGCAGCCTGCTGCGGCTACGCGCTTAGGGGCGGCGGGTGCTGGCGGCCTCGGGCGCGGGGGGCTCGGGGTTAGGGCGGAAATCGGCGCCGCCGAAGAGCAGCACGAGCCCGCCGATCGAGCTTACCAGGAGGCGCACGGTGAAGGCGGTGAAGGCGAGGGCAAGGGCGGTGGCGTCTGGCACACCTAGCTGGCGCAGGTAGAGCGTGAAGACGAGGTCGCGCGCGCCCACATTGTTAAAGAAGATCGGCGCGAGGCCGATAATATCGGTGAGCGGCACCATCAGAGCGTAGATGATCGGCGGGGCGCCGATCTTTAGCGCCAGGCCGCAGGCCAGGTGCATGCCGATCCAGGTGGCGTGGAAGAGCAGCGATAGGGCCAGCACCTTCGCCATGGTGGCTGGGTCGCCCGCATACTCGCCAAGCGACTCGGCGACCTTCTGGAGCGGTCGGCGGGCGACGGCGGGCACAAGGCGGCTATAGCGCCGCAGCAGCCAGGGCGAGGCGAACGAGATGCCCGCCGCCAGCACGGCGGCCAGCGCAAAGCCTGCCGTGGTCCAGGCGAGCACGGGCGAGGTCTCCAGCCGCATGCCAAACAGGCTGGTGGAGGTGACAACCAGGGTGAGCAGGGCAATCAGGCTGAGGGCGAGGAAGCCAGTGAGGCGCTCCATAAAGACCGAGGCGCTAGCCTGGGCGTAGCTGCCGGTGCGTCGGCCGAGCGCCACCACGCGCATGGCATCGCCGCCCACCGAGGTGGGCAGGAAGTTGTTGGCGAACTGGCCCGTGAAGTAGACGGCCACAAGCCAGGGGTAGGGCTGGGGGTGCCGGTTGGCGCGCAGCAGCACGCGCCACTTGAGGGCGCTGATCAGCACGCAGAGGATCTGGAGCAGCACGGCCAGGCCGAGCAGCGCGAGGTTGGCCTGCTGCCAGGTGGCCCAGATCGTGGCTGGGTTCGCCTGCCACACCAGGAAGGCGAGCAGGCCGCCGCTCACGATAAAGCGCAGCGCGATCAGCAGGGGCCGCCAGTTGCGGCGGGGAGCGTTCATACGCTTGCAGATTGCAGATTGCAGATTGCAGATTGGACAGCAGAGGCCATACACGTACATTTCCAGCGCATTATGGCAGCCTGATCTCGCCTAACAGGACCGCATCCGGGCCAGCGCTGGATTGGTCGGCCCTGGGGCCAGCGGTGAGCGGCAGCCGCGCGAGACTTGTCGGGTCGTAGAGGCCGAGGGTGAGCGTGTAGACGCCGGCGGGCAACTCGGCGGGGAGGTCGATCGGCAGCGGCACGGCGAGCTGCTGGCCGGGCTGCCACTGGCCCGTGGGCGGCAGGCTGGCGCCGCCTGGGCGCACATCAATTCCTGCCACACGTGTGCCTGTGCTATCGAGCAGATGCACAAAGAGCATCAGGTCGGGCGGCAGCGGGGCGCGCACGTCCCAGGCCGGCGTAACGACGATCTGCCCGGCGGCAAGCTCGGCGCTGTAGCCGCGCAGGCGCAGGGCCTCGCCGAAGGTGGCGTTCACCGGCGTGGCAAACGGCTTGGGCAGCTGGAAGATCTGGGCGTAGTCGATGCCGTGGATGCGCACCGTGTGGAGTGGCAGGGTCTCCCGAATGCGCGCGTAGAGCTCGGGCGCGTCGCCGCGCTGCAGCGACTCCAGGTAGACCAAGGCGTAGTTGGCGGGCACGCTGCCAAGGGCGCGCACCTCGCGCACGGGCACGGGCACAAAGGGCTGGAGCGTGGGCGGGAGGGCGGAGAGGATCTGGCCCTCCTGGATGTCGGGGCGGGCGCGCAGCCAGGCCCCGGCCTGATCCATGCCCTCGCCCCAGCCGATCAGGAAGATGCGCTGGGCCGCCGGGCCACCGCCGAGCAGCGGGCTGTAGTAGCTGAGGGCGTAGGGGTGGTACCAGGCGAGCACTACCGCTTGCAGCAGCAGAAGCGCGACGACAAACGACCGACGACTGGCGACGGAGGCCCAGCGTAGCTTCTTCCCAAGCCACGCGGCGCCCTCCACCAGGCCGTAGGCGCTGAGCGTGAGCAACGCGGGCCAGAGCGGGAGGATGTAGCGGTCGAACTTCTTGGGGCCGACGCTCATCACGGCGAGCCACCAGAGAGCGAAGGCGGCGAGGGCAAGCAGCGTCGTGGCCTTTACCCCGAGGGCGGGCCTACGACGCAGCGCGGCCACGGCGAACCCGCAGGCCAGCCCGAGCCCGAGCAACTCCACGGGCGAGAGGCGGAAGAGCGTGGCAAGGGGATAGAAGCGCGGCCCGGGGTCGGCGGCGCTGCTGCCGAGGAAGAACTGGCCGTCGCCGTTGGGGCGACCGCCGTTGCCCACGATCTCGCCCACATAGCTGGCGGCAGCGCGCCCAGGCGCCGCCCAGAGTGCCGGCCAGAGCAGGAGGATGGTGAGCCCGGCCACGGCGAGCAGCAGCAGGTAGCGCGGCACCGACCAGCGCAGCTGGCGTAGGGTGAACGCCACGCCCAGCCGATAGCCGATAGCCGATAGCCGATAGCCGATAGCCGGTGCAGAACCGCCCGGCACTGTCGACTGTCCACCGTCCGCCGTCTGCTGTGTGCGCCCGCCGAGGGCAAACAGCGCCAGCCCAAGGAAGGGCAGCAGGATCAGGGCGGGGCCCTTGGTGAGCAGGGCGAGGCCGCAGAGGGCGCCGCCGAGCAGCAGCCAGGGAGTTGGCGGCGCGGCGCGGCAGGCCACGAGCGTGGCGAGCACAGTGAGCGTGACGAAGTCGGCGAGCAGGGCGTCGAGGTGGAGCAGGCGGCCATGGGCCACAAGAAACGGCGAGGTGGCCCAGAGGATAGCCGCGCTCAGGGCGAGCTCGGGGCGCACGAGGCGGCGCAGCAGCAGGTAGCCGGCGGGCACGGCGAGGGCGTGGGCCAGCACGGGGCCAAGCCGCAGCCACGCCAGGTGCCCGAGCTGATCCGGGGCGGCGACCCAGCCGAGCGCCACAGCCAGCTGCTCCAGGCGGAGCCCAAGGCTGCCGAGCCACATCAGCGTGACGCCGGGGTGGCCGGTGAGGTTGGTGTCGGCCCAGCGCCCGGCGGCCACAGCGGCGGCGAAGCGCTCGGTGCGACTCACCCAGTGGTAGGCCTCATCGGTGGTGAAGAAGTCGGCCAGGCCAAGTGCGCGTGGGAGCAGGGCGGCCAGGCCAAGCAGGAGCGGGAGCACAGTGGCGCGGGCCACGGCGCGTGGGCGGGCCACCTCGCCCATCAGCGCGGGGGTGCGCTGGGGTGTGGAGGTGGCCTTCATGGTTGTCGTTCGTGTCGCATCGGGCGCGATTATAGCACAGGCGCCTCGGCGGGCAAGCCTAGCTCGCGGCGGCGCTCCTCGGCGAGGCGGCGCTTCTCGGCGATCAGCTCGTCGGTGACGTAGACGCCAAACGAGCGCAGGCCGGCGAGCTGCAGGCCGTGCTTCTGCCAGAGCCGATACATCTCCTTCACGCGGTCGAGCTCGATATTGCGCCCGAGCGTGTAGTCCTCAAACTTGCCATCCATGGCCAGCAGCGCCGTCTCCGAGAGGCAGGCGTAGGCTGTGCCAGGCGGCATATCGATGTCGAAGCCGAAGTCGGGCGCGCCGGGCAGCACGATCTCGCCGCTCTCCACCACCAGCACATCGGGGCGGCGGGCGGCATCTTCTTCCTTCACATCGGGCGGGCGGGCCACGTCGCACACCACAGCGCCGGGCTTGAGCTTATCGATATTGATCACCTTGCCCGTGAGCGCGCTGGTAGTCGTGATGATCAGGTCGGCGTCGCCGATGTAGGCGTCGGGGTGGGTGGCGGCGATCACGCGGGCGCCGGGCGTCTCCTGCTCGATCTGCTGCTTCAGCGCGAGCAGGCGCTCGGGGCGGGGCGCAATCAGCACCACATCGCCTACAGCCTGGGCGAGCAGGCGGGCGCAGACGGCGCCGATCGAGCCGGTGGCACCGATCACCACGGCGCGCACCTTCTCAGGGCGCCCGCCCTTCATCAGCAGCACGGCGCGCTTGGCTGCCTCCAGGGTGGCCGCCACCGTAAGCGAGTTGCCCGAGGTGATGCCGATTGAGGTCTTCTGGGCCACAGTGATGCCGGCGTCGCCGACGACGGAGGTAAAGGCGCCGAGGCCCATCAGCTGGGCGCCCATACGCTCGGCCATCCTGGCGGCGCGGATCAGGCGGCGGTAGGTGAAGCTGGGGGGGCGGCGCATCATCTCGCGCGGGGTGGTGCCGAGCGTCAACAGGATGCCCTCAGCCTCCTCGCCGGTGGCCTTAGAGCGAATGCCACGGATCTTCGAGAGGTACATGGGCGGGATCTGGGCGGCCACCAACTCCACAAGGCGCGGCGGCAGGTGGCGCGTCCAGCGGAAGCGCGGGTCGTTGCCGATCAGGCTGGTGCGCAGCGGGTGGATCACAAAGGCAAACTTCGGCTTCGGGCGCGGGTTCAGCTCCTGCACCGTGGCACCCCAGCCGGCGGCGGCGATGAAATCCAGGGCCTCGGCCTCGCCGGGCTGCGCGTTCGTCTCCTGGATGGCCGTGATAATCGCCTCCAGCACGTCGGCGGACACAAAGGGCCGCTCCTCGCTGATCGGCGGCGTCATGGTGATCAGGCTCGTCACACCACGCTGGCGCAGATCCTCCACCTCGGCGGGCGAGGGGTCGTCGGTGATGATCGCCTTGCCGGCCAGGCTGGTGGGTGCGAAGCGGCGAATGTAGGCGAAGTCGCCGGCGATCACGTTGGCCCACTGGAAGAGCGGCTCGGCGCGCGGGTCGTGGCCCTCCTGGCCGTTGGCAACCGGGTGCAGCACGCGATACGGCAGCAGCGCGGTGATCGGCAGGGTAGTGGCGGCGTACAGCTCCAGCTGCCCCAGCGTGCGGGGCACTGGCAGGAATGACAGACCGAAATGCACAAGCGGATCGGCAAAGCGCAGCTCGGCGTCGTACTGGCTGATCGCCGAGGCCAGCTGGTAGCGCTCGATCCCGCTGGTGAGCAGCACGCGGCGGTAGCGGAACAGCTGCGGCAGCTTGCGCTGCGCCTGCGCAACGACCCAGCGCTCCAGGGTGGCCTTCACAACGCCGCCATCGACCACTGGCGTGCGGCGGGCCTGAGCGGCGATCTGGATGGCCTCGTGATGGGGGTAGCGCGCACGGCCAACGCGGAAGACCGGCGTAAGCCCGCCGAGGCCGATCGCATCGACCTTGCCGTCGAGCGAGCGGATCAGCTCGGCGGCGCGGGCGGTGTCGCCGTTGGTGCCAATGCGCTCCACCTGCACGCTGCGGCCAAGGATGGTTGTGGTGAAGCGATAATCGCGGGCCGAGGAGCCGAGGCTCACGCTCACAATGCTCTTCACGGCGCACCCCCCACTCTATACTTTTGGCACAATCTGGCTAATGTGGCAAGTATAGCACGCGGCGCACTTCGGCGCGCCGCGTGCCGACCCTCGCCTAAGGCTACGTCCTGGTCGGCGGGTGGGCGCGTGAACGCGCGCCGTGGTGGCGCAGTGCGCCGGGCGCCCGCCTGCGCGGGCGGGTCCGGACGCGTCGGCGCAGGCCGACGCGCGGCCGCAGGCCCGGCCGCTGCGGGTTCACCCGCCGGGTTCTGGCAACAGCGCTTCAGCGCGCCGCGTGCCGGCCCTCACCCCCAAATCCCCTCTCCCTGAGCGAGAGAGGGGGCGTCGGAAGGCGTCCTACTGCGGCTTCCCCTCTCCCCTTGAGCATACCCTTACCCGCATGTCGCCCGGCCCTCACCCCCAACCCCTCTTTCTGAACGGGAGAGGGGAGCCGGAAGGCGTCCCAATGCGCTCGCGGGTTGGCACCCCTGCTCCCCTTGAGGAAGAAGGGGCTGGGGGATGAGGGCCGTCGAGCGGCTTGCTCCTAAGCGGCTTTGCGCTCCAGCACGACAACTGGGATGATCCGGGTGGTGTTGCGCTGATACTCGCCGAAGCCCGGCATCTGTTCGACCATCTGCGCGAACAGCCGGGTGCGCTCGGGCTCCTCGGCGGCG
>JAYUYB010000710.1:0-2949 GCA_043752655.1 Chloroflexota bacterium | reverse complement strand
GTCACCAATCGCATGGGGGTGCTTACGGCGCAGCTTCAGCTGGCACTCGACGAGTCGCAAGCCTTCACGATCCTCGCCCACTACCTACAAGACCTGGGCATCAGCTTCGCCTGGTTGGCGCTCTTCGAGGCCGGCGCATCTGCCGATGCGCTGGCCCCCTGCATCCTGCGCAGCATCACAGCGCCGGATCAGCCGCCGGTTCGCTGCCTGGCGCGCGACTTTCCCCCAGCTGAGTTGCTCCCCGCTGCCCAGGCTCTCAGCCTCGCAGTCTTGCCGCTGGTGAACCCGCGCGGCCAGCTAGGCTTCTTGGCCTTCGACTGTGAGCGTCTGGAGCTGTACGGCACCATTGTGCAGCAGCTGGCCGCCGCCCTGCACACGGCCCAGCTGTATCGTGAGGCGACCGAGGGCCGTCGGCTGGCCGAGGAGGCCACCCAGCTAAAAGCCCGCTTCCTCTCGACGGTGAGCCACGAGCTGCGCACGCCCCTGAATCTAATCGTCGGGCTGAGCCGCCTTCTAGTACGGGAGCTTGACCGGAGCGGCGGCGCACTGCCCGAGACGCACCACGACGACCTCGAGCGCATCCACGCCAACGCTCAGCACCTCGGCGGCCTGATCGGCGATGTGCTGGATCTCGCAAGCAGCGACGCCGGGCAGCTACGCCTGGCCAATGAGTATGTCGACCTGAGCGAGACCCTGCGTATGGTGGCCGAGACGGGGGAGCGCCGGCCTACGACAAAGGGCTGGACTGGAGCGTGGACCTGCCCACAAGCGGGCCGTGGGTCTGGGGCGATCCCACGCGCCTGAGGCAGGTTGTCCTCAACCTCGTGAGCAATGCCGTCAAGTTCACCTCCCGTGGCTACGTGCACCTGACGGTCGAGGCCGACCCCGATTACGCTCGGGTGACGGTGAGCGACAGCGGGCTGGGCATCCCCCCGGCGGAGCAGGGGGCGGTCTTCGATGAGTTTCGCCGCAGCGACCGCAGTTTCGCCCGCGGCTACGCCGGTCTCGGCCTGGGCCTGGCGATCTGCAAACGTCTGGTCGAGCTCCACGGCGGCTCAATCAGCCTGGCCTCCATTGGTCGTGAGGGTGAGGGCTCGACCTTCTCGTTCTCGCTGCCGGTCGTGGAGCCACCGGCGCCGCTCGCGCACCCCACCAACGCAGAAGGCGGCGCAGGGCGTGTTGTGGTGCTGTCTGATCGCGCTGGCGCCGGCAAGCAGCTTTCCGAGCACCTGCGGGAGCGGGGCTTCGAGGTGGAGCTTGCCCAAACGGCGGAGCGCGCCAACTGGCCCACCCAGCTCGCATCAGGCCAGCCCAGCGCCGTCGTCATCGATCTGACCGACCGGCACGAGCGCGGCTGGGAGCTGCTGACGGCGCTCAAGGCCGGCTCCGTGGCCCGGAATGTCCTCGTGCTGCTGTATAGCTTGAGTCAGGACGGTGGCTCCGTGCTGGAGCTGGACTATCTGACCAAGCCGGTAGAGCTTGCCCAGCTCACGGGCGCCCTCGACCAGTTCCACGCCGCCACCGATCCCGTGTCGCGCACGGTGCTTGTCGTTGACGACGACCCCGACACCCTCGATCTGAACGCCCGCATTGTGCAGGGCCACTGGCCCGAGGCGCAGATGCTGAAGGCTGTCAACGGCCGCGAGGCCCTTGAGATCCTGGGGGCCGGGCGTGTAGACCTGCTGCTGCTGGATCTGATGATGCCCGAGGTCGATGGGTTTGAGGTGCTGGAGGCAATGCGCCAGGCCGAGGCCACGCGTGACATCCCGGTGATCGTCCTGACCGGGCAGGTCTTGAGCCCGCAGGACATCGCCCGGCTTGATCGTGGCGTCGCTACGGTGATGCGCAAGGGACTGTTCAGCGCCGCCGAGACGCTGGCCCACCTCGACGCGGCCCTCAAACGTCGCCGCAAGCTGAGCGGCGAGGCGCAGCGCCTGGTGCGCCAGGCGATGGCCTACATCCACGAGCATTACGCCGAGCCGATCACGCGCGCCGACCTCGCGCGGCATGTCAGTATGGCCGAAGACTACCTAACAAGCTGCTTCCACAAGGAGGTGGGCATGACGCTGATCGCGTATCTGAATCGCTATCGTGTGAGTCAGGCCCGGCTGCTGCTCAAGCAGAGCGAGGCGAGCGTCACCGAGATCGCATTCGCGGTCGGCTTTGCAGACAGCGGCTACTTCAGCCGGGTCTTCCGGCGTGAGGTCGGCGTTTCCCCCGAGGCTTACCGCCGCGCACAGGCGTAGCCGTCGAGCGGGCGGCGCCGCGCCCCCCACACGCGCCGCTCGCCGCCACCGGACGCGATCTCGCTGAAATGTCCATGCGGATCGTGCTTTTCTCCAAACTAACCCCCCCCCTCCCCCTGTAATAAGCTATCCAACGGTAGCACCCGCGAGCACGTAGCCCGGCCCTCAGGCACATGCACGCTCGAGCTTGAACCCCAGCGGCCCGTGCCCCACGTAGACGCTGGCAGACCATGATGGGCGTACAGATGGGCGCCCTGTGTTCTGTATACCCAAAATTTGGGGGCGCGGCGATGGGGCCAAGCTACCGCTGCTGACGCGACGCACCGAACAGCGTCGCCACGAACCTCAACGAAAGGAGATGCAGTGTCGCTGAACGCACACCCGATGTTGCTGTGACCGAGCGCGACCTGTGGGAAGCACTGCTAAAAATACTCTGGGAGGCACACCATGTTTAACCGACGTTCAGTCCTGATCAGCCTGAGCATCGCCCTGGCGATGATCCTGGCCGCCTGTGGCGCCGCCGGCCCGGCGGCCCCCGCCGCCGACGCCCCCGCCGCCGAGAAGGTGACGCTGAGGGTGCTCATCCACCAGAATCCCCCGATGGTGGAGTTCATGAACACGTTTAACGAGCAGTTCCAGGCCAAGTACCCCAACATCACCGTGGATATGGCCATTGTGAACGCCAGCGAGCTGAGCACCGTTA
>JAYUYB010000709.1:0-2950 GCA_043752655.1 Chloroflexota bacterium | reverse complement strand
GCGCATAAAAAAGGCCCACGCCACGCCGACATCGGCGAATGGGGGCCACAGTGCAGTGATAGTTTGTGAGAATGAGATCAGTATAGCGCCGCCGGGGGATGGCGGGCTACGGAAAGAATGTACAACTGCCGGGGCGCGATCCTAGACACTCGATCCAGCCAGCGCCCCGCGCGGCCCTACCTGGGGCGCACGCCGTGGCCCGCCGCGATGTCGCTGAGGTCGAGGCGTGCGCCTTGCTGCTGGAAGCCGCCCTCGAAGGGGTTCTCGGCCATGAACATCGGCGTGTCGAGATCCACAAACTCGAAGCCGCCGAGGCCGGCAGCGAAGTGGGCCGACATGGTCATCGAGAGCATGGACTCGACCATGCCGCCGATCATCAGGCGCAGGCCCGCAGCGCGGCAGATCGCAGCGATATCGAGCGCCTCGACCACGCCGGCCTTCTGGAGCTTGATGTTGACCACATGGGCGGCGCGCTCGGCGGCGATGCGCAACACATTGGCCGCGCTAGAGGCCGTCTCGTCGGCGGCGAGCGGGGCGCCGCCCCAGCGTGCGAGCTGGCCCATGCCCTCCCAGTCGTCGGCGGGGACGGGCTGCTCCAGCAGCACGGGGCGAATATTCTGCATGTGCAGGGCGGCCATCAGCTCCAGGGCGGTGTGGGCGCGCATGCCGCCGTTGCCGTCCAGGATGAGCGGCGCGTCGGGGGCCACGGCGTGGATGGCGACGAGGCGCGCGAGGTCGAGGGCGAGCTCGCCCGCGCCGACCTTCACCTTGATCACGCTGATACCGCGCGCCAGGATCTCGAGCGCGGCGATGCTGGCCTGCTCAACGCTGCCCGTGGTGACGGTCATGTCGGTCTCGAGGGTGTGGCCTGCGCCGCCAAAGAAGACATACAGCGGCATGTCGGCGCGGCGGGTGAGCGCGTCGAGCATGGCCGTCTCGATGGCGCAGCGGGCCGAGCCAGCCGTGCCGATGCTGGCGCGCAAAGCGGCGGCGACAGAGCGCCAGGCGCGCACGTCGCCGCCCTCCAGCAGCGGGCGGGCGCCCTCGATAGCGGCAAGGGCGCTGGCCTGGGTCTCGCCGTTGAAGGCGGGGAAGGGCGCGGCCTCGCCGTAGCCGCGCGTGCCGTCGGCGAGCTCCAGGGTGACGAGCAGGTTGCGCGCTACATCCTGGGCGCCGCCCGCAATGCCGAAGGGCGTGAGCAGGGGGATGTCGAGGCGCGTGGCGCTGAGGGTGCGGATGGTTGTGGGGGATGGCATTGGCGCGTCGCCTTATTGCAGGGCTGACAGCGTGACGGGGTGACATGCCCTCGCTACGCTCGGGGCTGACCGGGTGACACCTATCGGTGCCGTTAGGTGTCACCCGGTCACTGGGTCACCGGGTCACCGGGTCACCGGGTCACTCCAGGCCCAAATACGTCTTCTGCACTATCTCGTTCTCGCTGAGGGCTTTGGCGTCATCCTCAAGCACGATCTCGCCACTCTGGAGCACGTAGCCACGGTTGGCGATGCCGAGGGCCTGGAGGGCGTTCTGCTCCACGAGCAGCACCGTCATGCCCTGGGCGTTGATCGTCTTGATGATCTCGAAGATCTGCTCCACCAGCACGGGGGCGAGGCCCATCGAGGGCTCGTCGAGCAGCAGCATCTGGGGGCGGGTCATCAGGGCGCGGCCGATCGCCAGCATCTGCTGTTCGCCGCCAGAGAGCGTGCCGCCCTTCTGGGCCACGCGCTCGCGCAGGCGCGGGAAGAGCTCGTAGACGCGGGCAAGATCCTCGCCGTAGGTGGCGTTGCGCGTGTTGTGCAGGTACGCCCCCATCTCCAAGTTCTCCAGCACCGTGAGGCGCGGGAAGATCCGGCGGCCCTCGGGCGATTGGGCGATGCCGAGCTTGACGATCTCGTGGGAGGGCGACTGGTCAATGCGCTTATCGCTGAAGCGCACCTCGCCCTGGCGCGGCGTGAGCAGCCCAGAGATCGTGCGCAGCGTGGTGCTCTTGCCGGCGCCGTTCGAGCCGATCAGGGTGACGATCTCGCCCTTCTCAACCCTGAGCGATATGCCTTTGAGCGCGTGGATCTTGCCGTAGTACGTGTGGACGTTCTTCAGCTCTAGCAGGGCCATACGGCTTCCTTACGGTTCTTCGGTCAGCGTCACGCTCACCATCACAGGGCCACCACGCCCGTCGCGGTTGCAGCCGGGGAAGCTGCGGTCGAAGAGCGAACGCCAGTAGTCGGCGTTGATCAGGTTGGGCTGCTTGCGCCACTCGTACACGATCTCGCGCGGGAAGCCCAGTGTGGCGTCGTAGCGCACCGTAGTTGTCGTGCTGCCCCGGCAGGCGCACATCGAGGGATCGGGGTAGCAGCTGCTCTGGTTGCGCTCCAGCTCGGCGATCCAGTTAAACAGGCGCGGCACCGTCCAGTTGGCGGGCTGCCCGCAGCTGTTGCGCAGCGGCGTGGCCCGCCCCACCTGGGTGAGCATCTCCTGGTCGCAGGCGCTGCGGTTGGTCTGCTGGGTAAGGCGCAGCCTGTAGCTCGCGGGGCCGCCCGCCTCCCAGCGCGCCCGCGCCTCCTCTAGCCCGCTCCGCGCCTGCGCCGGCCGCAGCAGCAGCGCAAGGCCCAGCGCACTGAGCACGAGTGCCACGCAACCCACAACCGCAAACTGGCGCAATCGTGTACTCATAAGGAGGGTACAGGGTACAGGGCGCTTTTGCATTTTGCATTTTGCATTCTGCATTCTGCAATCACGCAGCCGTGCCAGCAGCGCCTTTGCCGAGATAGGCCTCGATCACGCGGGGGTTGCTGCGGATCACGCTCGCGTCGCCCTCGGCGATCTTGGTGCCGTAGTCGAGCACAGAGATGCGCTCGGAGATCGACATCACCAGGCGCATGTCGTGCTCGATCAGCACCACCGTAAGCTTGAGCTCGTCGCGCAGGCGCCGGATTAGCTGGGTGGCCTCGGC
>JAYUYB010000708.1:0-2953 GCA_043752655.1 Chloroflexota bacterium | reverse complement strand
AGCGCCCGAGCAGCCCGGCGAACTCCTGGGCGATCTGCGGCACACGCAGCTCGCGCAGCGTCGGCAGCACCAGCTGGATCGCCAGCGGGTGGTGGTCGAGCTGCCGTAGCAGGATGTGCAGTTCATCGTAGGGCGCGCGGGCAGCTGGGATCTGCAAGTCGTCCAGCAAGCGGCTCGCCAGCCCATAGGCATCGTCCTCCGCGAGCCCGCCGAGCGCCAGATGCGCCACCTTCGCGCCCTGCGCCAGCCGCCCATCGCCAAACGCCGTGTCGCGGCTGGTGAGCAGCACGCCCGCCCCCGCGTCGCGCAGGGCCAGCAGCGCGTCCCACAGCGCTCTGCGCTCGTCGGCGGGCAGCGGCGCCTCGCCCTTGGGCAGCACGCTCTCCAGGTTGTCGGCGATCACCAGGATGCGCCGCCGCCGCAGCGCCGGGCGCAGCTGCGCCATGGCCGCCTTCAGCTCGTCGGGCCGATAGTCGCCGTCGTACACGCCCAGGAAGCCGCCCAGCGCGCCGAGCAGCTGCGCCGCGCCGTTACCGTGCTCGAACGAGACGAACAGCGCGCCACTGTACATGCCCGTTCGCGTCAGCCAGTCAGCCGCCTCACGCGCCAACGCCGTCTTGCCCTGCCCGCCAAAGCCACGAATCGCCACCAGCTTGCCCTGAAGCAGCCAGCGCTCCAGCCGCAACAGCTCATACGCCCGCCCGCTCCAGCCATAGCGCGGCCCCGGCGGCATATCCTCGCTCAATCGCACCTCGACCAAGGCTGGCGCCTCGCCCGCCGCTGGCGCCCCACCCTGCCCGGCCATCTGCGCAATCTGCGTCATCTGCGGATGTGCCTGCCCGGAATCATCTACAACACTCACCAGCCTGGTCAGCGCCAGCTCCCGCTGCTGATAATAGTGCGGCAGCCACCAATCCCGCAGCACCACCGGCGCGCCCGGCTCGTCGTCCCTGCGGCGATGCATATGGCGGCGCGGGTCATCGTGCAACGCCTGACGAGCGCGCTCGTGGGCCACCGGCGCCTGCTCGCCCTCCGCCAGCGCCCGGTAGAACGCCTCGACGTAGCGGGCCGCGCTTACCACCAGCACGCTCGCGCTCATCGCCACCACCGCCGACACGCCGCTCGCGATCAGGCGCCCCGCCACGCTGCTAAAGGCGTCGTTCTCGGCGCTCATCGCGCTCTGACACGCCGTGAGCACCGCCAGGCTCACTCCGCTGTCCTGGAGCAGCTCGCCAACTGCACTAGCGGACACCAGATCCAGGCTGGCATCGTCGTGCTCGAAGGCGAGCATGCCTGCCCCGCCGCCGCGCATGCGCAGGCCGTCGGCGGCGGTCTTCTGCTCGCCCTGCTCTGGCTGAAACACCCCGTGGCCGTCGAAGTGTAGCACATGCACGGGCCGACTCGCATCGCGCAGGCGCTTGCGCAGCGCCTCAAGCGTGGGCGGGCGCAGCAGCTCCAGCTCCAGCGTGCCGGCCTCGACCAGCGGCTGCACCTCGTCAAGCAGCGCGCGCGCAATGCCGCGCGGGTCCACGAAGCCCGCACCCTCGGGCCGCGCCGTCACCAGCAGCACGCGCAGTGGCGGGGCAAAGCTCGCAGTTGCACCCAGCTGCGACTGCGGCAGGCGGCGCACCAGGCTCACCGGGCTGCGCGTGCGCAGCACCAGGAAGCCCTGGCCGTCGCGCAGCAGCTCCCATGGCAGGCTCAAGGCTTGCGGCAGCTCGCTCACAATACTGATCCGGCGCTGGGTCGCCTCAGCGCGCCGCCACTCCTGCACGAGGTCGCGCGCCGGCAGGCTGCCAAACACCGCGTCGTAGAGCCGCTTCCCCAGCTCCTCCAGCAGCCCCTCAACGCCGTGGGCGCGCTCCAGGAACTGCTCGTACGGCCACTGCCAATACTCCTCCAGATACCAGGCCAAGTCAGCGCGCTCGCGCTCGTCCAGCGGGCTGCGCAGCAAGTCACCGCTGTGGCTCAGCCCGAGGGCCGGGCAGCTCAGCGCGATCGCAGCGATAACCTCCACCGCCGCCGACTCCGGCGGCGCCGTAAAGCTAATCGTGAGGTCAAGCAGCGGCATACTCATCGTGTGCTCCAAGCTCTTGGCGATGCCTCATTTATAGCGGTGATACGGTGACCATGCGCTCGCTCCGCTCGCGCTGACCGGGTGACCGGGTGACACCTGTCGGTGGAGATGGTCGGCCCACAGTAAACGTATCACCCGCTGATAGCTTTGTGTGTGCCGCTAGGTGTCTCCCTGTCTCCCTGTCTCCCTGTCTCCCTGTCTCCCTGTCTCCCTGTCTCCCTGTCTCCCTGTCTCCCTGTCTCCCTGTCTCCCTGTCTCCCCGTCCCCCGCACCACCTCCGCCCGCCAGATCGCCCGCCCCCGCGCCTCCCAGCGCCGGTGGTAGTGCGACTTAATCAGCTCGCCGAGCTCCACCGACCACACCTCGGGCGCGGCGAGCCGCAGCCCCGGCGCGGCGGGCAGCAGCTCCAGCAGCCTGTCGTACAGCGGCGCCTGGTCGGTGAGCACGCTCAGCGCGCCGCCCGGCTGAAGACAGCGCTCCATGGTGGCCAGCATAGCGGGTGCCACGAGCAGCTGGTTGCGCTGGCGGTTGCTGAGCAGCGGCGCCGGGAAGTGCAGGTACGCCGCGTGCAGGGCGCCATCGGGGATGCGCCCGTAAGCCAGGCGCGCGTCGGCCTGCACGAAGCGCACGTTGGCGAGGCCCTGCTCGGCGGCGCGCTCCACCGCCCGCCAGAGCGGCTTGGCCACAATATCCAGGCCCACGAAGTTCACGCCGGGGTGCAGGCGCGCCAGCGCGCACACCAGCTCGCCCGTGGCGCAGCCGATGTCCAACGCCAGCGGTCGCTCGTCGCCAAACAGGCCGGGCGAGCTGATCGGCGGGAAGCGCTCGGGGCTATGGTAAAGCTCGTGGGCGGGCCACGCAAGCAGGTAGCGCGCC
>JAYUYB010000707.1:0-2953 GCA_043752655.1 Chloroflexota bacterium | reverse complement strand
GCTTGCTCGGCCTGTTGGCGGGGGCGATCCGCGCCACCAACACCTGGGATTATCCAACCTTTGTTGGGCTCGCAGTCGTGACGATGCTCGTTATGGGTTGGCGTGCGGAGTGGGGGCGGGCGGCCACGAGGGGCCGCCTCTACGGGTTGATCAAGGTTTTGTGGCCGCCGCTGGCGATGGTGCTGCTGGGCAACCTGCTGTTCGCACAATTTACGGCCCACTTTGCCACCGAGTCGTCGGGCGCGGAGCTGCTGCGCGAGGGGCTGGCACCCACGCTGATTGAGCAACTGCTACTGGCGCAGCGCACCACCACCTGGGATCTCCTGCGGCTCTACGGCCACTGGCTGTTTGTGGCCGCCGCCGGTGGCCTGCTGCTGCTGCTGCGCCTTGCGGGGCCGGTTGTGGCTGGGGCGGCTGCCGTGGCCCTGGCGCTCGTGGCGCTGGCGGGCGCCGTGCTGGGCTGGCCGGCGCTGCTGCTGCTGCTGCCGATGCTGACCGCCGCCGCCTGGATGCTCTGGCGGCTGCGTCGGGCGCCCATGGCGCTGCTGCTGCCCGCGCTCTGGCTCGCCGCCGGCCTGGGGCTTGTGGCAATGGTTGAACTGGTGATGGTGAAGGGCGACATCGGGCGCATGAACACGGTCTTTAAGTTTGGCCTGCATGCCTGGACGCTCTTTGCGCTTGGGACGGCGGCGCTGATGCCGCGCCTGTGGGCGGGCATGGTGGGGCGCAGCGTGCGCGGCGCTTTTGTGAGCCAGCAACTCGTGCGCGGCGGCCTGGTGCTGCTCGGCGCCGCCGCCCTGATCTACCCGCTGACGGCCACCCCCGCGCGGGCCGAGGACAGATGGGCGCCCGAGGCGCCGCGCAGCCTCGATGGCGCCGCCTACATGGGTGCGGTAACTGCCGAGCGCAACGGCCAGACTTTCTCGCTGGATGAGGACGCCGCAGCTTTCGACTGGCTCCAGCGCAACGTGGTTGGCACGCCGGTTATCCTAGAAGCGCACCTGCCCTCGTACCAATGGGCGGGGCGGGTGGCGACTAACACGGGGCTGCCCACGCTGCTGGGCTGGGAGTGGCACCAGATCCAGCAGCGCGGCGTGGTTGGCGCGGGCGCTGCGATCGCCGCGCGCCAGCAGACGATCGCGCAGATCTACAACACGTCCGACCCAGCCGAGGCGCTGGAGAGCCTGCGCGGGTTCGGCGTGGAGTATCTGTACGTCGGCGGCGTGGAGCGCGCCACCTACGATCAGGCGGGCCTCGCCAAGTTCGAGGGCATGGCAGAGGCCGGCACCCTGCTGCAGGTCTTCCAGCAGGGGCAGACGGTGATCTACCGGGTAGTGGAGCCAGGGACGCCCGGCATGCTCACCAGCGACCTGCCGATTGTGGTGCCCAGCGAGGCGGCGATCCCGCCACTGATGCTCAGCACGCCGGTCCACGAGCTGCCCGTGGTGGGCGAGTATGCCTGGAACCGCCTGGCCCGCGAGAATATCTGGCTCTCCACGCTGCTCTGGCTGCTGGCGATCTATGGGCTGGGCGCGCTCGGGCTGCCGGTGGCGCACGCGGTGTTTGGGCGAAGGAGCGCGGGCGAGACGAGCTGGGACGATGGGGGCGCGGCGTGGGCGAAGCTGATCGGCCTGTTGCTGCTCGGCTACGGCGTGTGGCTGCCTACGAGTCTGGGGCTCTGGCAGTATGATCGCTGGGGCATGCTCGGCGGGCTGGCGCTGGTGATGCTGCTGAATGTGGCGGTGCTGGCGTGGGTGGGATGGGCAGGTCGTCTGGACCACGAAGGGCGCGAAACGGGCGAAGGGCGCGAACGCGAAGGCGCGAAGGATGGGTGGGGAGCCGTGGGCCGTGGGCTGGCGTCGGTCGTCGCGGGGATGCGGGCGCGGCGCAGCACGGTGTTGTGGGGTGAGGGGCTGTTCCTGGTGGCGTTTGTGGTGCTGGCGCTGGTGCGGGCTGCGAACCCGGATCTCTGGCACCCGGTGTGGGGCGGCGAGAAGCCGATGGAGTTCGGGTTCCTTAACGCCATTTTGCGCAGCCCGGTGATGCCGCCCTACGACCCCTTCTTCAGCGGCGGCTACATCAACTACTACTACTACGGGCTTTACCTGGTGTCGCTGCCGATTAAGCTCACTGGGATCGCGCCCGCCGTGGGCTTCAACCTGGCGGTCGCCACGCTGTTTGCGCTCACGCTGGCGGGCGCGTTCGCCGTGGTGGCGCGGCTCACGGGGCGGGCGCGCATCGGTCTGCTGGCGGCGATCCTGCTCGGCGTGCTCGGCAATCTGGCGAGCTTCTTCACGGTGGGCTGGTCGCGCGGGGCTGCTGCCGTGGTCCAGGCGCTGCTCGACGGCGGGCTCGTGGGCCTTGGGGCGCGGCTGGGCGACTGGTTCATCGGCCCGAGCCGGGTGATCCCCAACACGATCAACGAGTTTCCCGCCTTCACCTTCCTGTTCGCCGACCTGCACCCGCATATGATCGCCATGCCGATCACACTGCTGGTGGTGGCGATCGGATATGAGATTCTTGTGGGGTCGGGGAGGGCGTGGCAAGCCACGCCCCTACTCGCGCTGGCGCTGGGCACGCTGGCGGTGACGAACTCGTGGGACTTCCCGACCTACGGGCTGCTCGCGGGCCTGGCGCTGCTTGGCGCGGCCTGGCGCGCGGGCGGGCCGCGGGCGCGCGGGGTGCCCTGGGGAGGGCTGGCACGCGCTGCCGGGATCGCCGTCGCCGTGGGCCTGGGCGGCCTGGCGCTCTACGCGCCCTTCTTCGACCGCTACTACGCCCCGGTTGGCGGGATCGGGCGGGTGGACTGGGCAGGCGGCACACTGGTTCGCGATTACCTTGTGATCTACGGGCTCTTCGCCGCCGCGCTGCTACCAGTGCTCGCCGGCGGCCTTTGGCGCGCCTCGGGGCGCCGCATCAGCGCCACACGCGCGCAGGCGAGCCTTGGCATTAG
>JAYUYB010000706.1:0-15915 GCA_043752655.1 Chloroflexota bacterium | reverse complement strand
GGTATACCTGCGATTTGACGATGAGGGGACGGTACGGACATACCATATCCGCACCTACAACCGGGCGACCGTCGATGAACTGATCAGGCTCGCGGAGCAGCGCGGCCTCACCCCGACCGCGAAGCTGGCCGAGTACGCCGCCTTCATCACGAGCGGGACGATCAAGCAGAAGCCGATGCTGGTGCCAAACTTCCACTTTTATCTCCATGAGGACTGGGTTGCCCGTTGGAAGGATGGCGGCAGCCCCGCCGCGTAGGCGTGGGTAGGTTGGGACTGGAGCGTTGCGGCGCAGCAGTTAATCACCGTCGGGCACAGCGCCCGGCGGTGATCGTGATCGTGCCAACCATGCGGTTCAGCCCTACGCCTCGCGCGTATCGGGCAGGGCCAGCAGCAGATCAACGCGCGGATCGGCCAGCAGCACGCGCAGATCGTGCAGCGCCCGCTGCCAGTCGCTGCGCAGTGAGATCGTCGCCGCCGCCGTGCGGCAGAACAGCTCCGCGTGCGAGCCGTCAGCGCAGACCGTCAGCTCCCAACTGCCCAGCAGCAGGCCGCAGTACAGCGTGTCAGTGGCGCGGTCGCTGGTCTCTGCATTGGCGTAGTTTATCACCTGCGCGCGCACCCAGCTTCCCTGCCCCGGACCTCCTGGCAGGGCGAGAAACGCGGCGACGACGGCGGGCAGCGGGCGGGGAGCGGGATCGGGGTCGGTCATGACAAACGCTCCTGTGTGGCTCGCGCAGCCCGTGACCACGGTGGCCTGGCTGCGGGGCGCTTACGGTAGCGTCGGCCTCCAGGGCGGCGCGTCGGATCGCGCCTACCAGGCCCGTACGGAGCGGCTGTGCAACAGCTTCATGTTCCGGCCCAACAACATCTCCAATGCATGACACTACCATCCTGCGACACACGCGCATAGTTGGTGCTACGACACGCGAACTGGCTTTCCGATCACGTTTTCGTCGGGAGTAAGCCCTTCGTGCGCACCGCTCCAGTGGGCACAGGTGATCGTCGTCACAGGCGAGCCAGGAGAGGGAGTACGCATGCAGAGCGCCGAGGATGTACGCTAGTGTCTCCAGGGAGCGCCCACCGACACCAAGCCTGCCATGGCTTGACATCGATCCATAAAGCTTGTATAGTAATTACGGTAATTATGATAATTATTAATAGGAAGCCGATGGCGAAAGCAATAGTCACACGCGAGGCGGTCTTCGAGGCCGCTGATGCCCTGACGGAGGCTGGTAGCGATCCCAGTATCCTCGCCGTGCAGGGGCGCATCGGCGGTGGCAGCTACTCGACGGTCAAGCGCTACCTCGACGCTTGGAAGGCTGAGCAGAAATCAGCGGCACCTATCATCGAGGTGCCGCCGGATGTTGCCGCCCGTGGGGAGGAGTTGGTGCGCTCACTCTGGGGTGCCGCGCATAGCCTGGCGGAGCAACGCATCATAGAGGTGCGGGGCGAGGCCGAGGCGCAAGTGCGCCAGGCGCGGGCGGAGCTTCAGGCAGCCGAGGTGACAATTGCCCGCCTGGAGGCCGAGGCTGACCAAGCAGCCCAGCAGCTCCATGCGGTGCAGCAGCAGCTCGTCGAAGCCCGCACAGCGCTGGAGGAGGCCCGCACAGCCGCCCGCATTGCCGAGGCGCGCACGGCAGAGCAAGAGCAGCAGATCGCTGATCTGCGGCGCCAGGCCGCGCAGCACCGCGAGGAGCTGGAAGCGGCCCGCGCGCAGGCGATGGACCACGCGCGTCTCACTGGCGAACTTGGTGCGTTGCGCCAGCAGCTTCACGACCAGGCGGCCTTGATCGAGCGACTATCTACACGGTAGTGGCGGAGCGTGGCTATAGATCAGGCGCATGAGGCCAGCCGCGTCGGCGGTAGTTCTGGCAGTTCCTCGCCGCATGGCTTCCCGCCGCACAGCCCCTCCAGAATGACATCCACATCCTTCGGGCTAAGGCGCTGTTCCAGGGTATAGAGCAGGCGGTTGATCGCATGGTGGTCGCTATCAGAGGGTTTTTGCAGGACGCCCAATAGACTAAAATAACCGGAAACGGATAGGTTTAACCAGCCAAAAGCCTTCTCACAACGTCTTGAGCTTTGTGAGATTGGCATTTTGAGACACGTTTTGAGACACGCCGGGCGGGCGGTTTCACAAGGTACAGTTTCTGAGACTGCCTCGGGAGGCCTCCAGAGGAGCTACCGTGGCTCTTGTGCGCAAGAAAAGAGCTGGAAGAGCCTCCTTGTCTTATCCGGTAGCGTTTGTTTTATTCTATTGGGCGTCCTGCAAAAACCCCCTATCACGCATCGCCTGGGCCAGCTTCACGATGAGGGTCAGGGTGTCCATTAGATTTCTCCGTTGTCGTCGCGGTGTTCTGGAGAGATACCGCGCCAGCGCCTGAAAGGATACGGTGCCGCCGACCAGATCGTAGCATTGCACCTGGCTGGTATCAGGGACATTGCTACCCACGTGCGACCCCAAGGCCACCAATGGCACACGCTGATGCTGCGCTCCTCGAAGCGATCACTGAGGGCGCTACGGGGCTGCTCGTGCCCAGCGAGCAGGATGCGCCCCTGGAGCCGCTGCGCTGGGTTGTGCGTGGCCGGCTGACGCCGGCACGGCTGCTCAAGAGGCTGAAGCTCCCGCCTGACACGCCGGTCGAGGTTGGCACACTGGAACGCTTCTTCGCCCCAATCACCCGTGTTCGGGATGCAGGCGATGCCGAAGCAGTGGCACACGCCGAGCGCTTCGCTGCGCTCCATCGCCTCCTTGCCACCCAGCTCGCCAACGCTGCTGTGTACCGGGTGGGACAGGTCGAGATCACGATCCTGATCATCGGCCAGGCCGCCAGCGGAGCACTTCTCGGCCTACACACCACCGTTGTCGAGACATAGGAGCCGATCATGCCCGTGCGCCGCCTTCTCCCACAGCTACTCGTCCTCACCCTGCTGTTCGCCCTTGCCGCAGTCATCCCCAGCCGTGCCCAGCCCCCAAGTGTGCATCTCGCCCTCGGTAATCCGAGCGGGGCGGTCACTGACGCCAATCAACCCAGCAACTATCTGCTCGTGCGTGACCAGTACGCCGTCGGCTACATCCGTGATGATGGTATCCCGCGCTGGGTGAGCTGGCGCCTTGTGGCCGCCGACGTGGGGCCGACGCCACGCTACAGCGGGAACTTCTTCCGCGACACGAGTCTGCCGGCGGGATGGTATCAGGTTGCCCACGCCGACTACACGAACTCTGGCTATGATCGAGGTCACCTGGTTTCCTCTGAAGACCGCACGGCTACAGCCGCCAATAACGAGAGCACGTTTATCCTCACCAACGTCGTGCCGCAAGCGCCTCGCAATAACCGAGGCCCCTGGCTACGGCTGGAGGAGACAGGCCGCGATCTGGCCGAGCAGAGCGATGAGGTCTACGTGATCGCCGGCCCCGAAGGTGAACTGACCCGTCTCGCTGGCGGCGCCGTGCGGGTGCTGGCCTACACCTGGAAAGCCCTGCTCGCCGTCCCACCCGGTCCTGGTGATCCGGTCAGCCGGGTGACAACGGCGACCCGGCTGATCGCGATCCGCATTCCCAATGACAAGGACGACGCTCACTTGTAGTTAGTGTGCATTCCGTTTTCCAAAGCAGAGTTGTTGGACGATTTCGGACGTGATGCACGTGGCATTTCGGATCGCTTCGTAGACCGCGAGGTTAGCAGGCAAGATAGGTCTTATGGACGCCGCAGAAGCCCCGCAGGAAGGTTCGCAGACCGGCGTTGGCACCTTCGGTGGTATTGCACTGGACTTCGTGCACCCCGTCCCCATCATCGTCGCGTGCCCACTCATCCTGGGAGTGGCAGACCGTAAAGTCTTCTGTCCAGCCCTTGTAGCTGGAGAGCTCATCGCTATACAGGACGCTGCCGGGTGGCAACAGTGTTAACAAGATGGTCTGACAAGTTCACTTGTCCGCCGTGTCCAGCACCCAGATGGTGTGCCAGCCGGAAGCTGACAACCTTGCGGACTCGAAGGTCTTTTGGGGGTTGCATAAACAAAACTATTCTGCTATGCTTATAGTATCCAAAGAAGTTCATCATTCACTTGTTAAGAATGACTTTGCAAAAAGTCGTGTGCTTAACTATAGACATCCCAGGCAAAGGTCGTACAATCCTCCCCGCACCCCTCTTGTTGCTTCTAAGGCTTCAGGAAGCGAAATTCTGGCGGTAGGCATTGTACGACTTTAGCTTGATTTCTCTATATGTAGTGAGCCACCGCTTCATATGGCGGTGCGCAAGTTCCCTCGCGCCTCTAGCTTTACAGTACATGCAAGGATAGCAGAGTATGAGTAATTACAAGTACACGTTCGCAATATTCGCGCTTTTGTTTGTAGTGCTCATCGCTGTGTTTCCTCAGCGCCCTGTTTTTGGCCAGAGCGTATTGCCGTGGCAAGAAGGTGTGAAGGATGAAGGTCTTGGAGCAGATCCATTACTCTTTGTGCCCAACAGCGGGATTTTCGATGAGCATGTTCAGTTTCAGACAAATGCGCTCGGCGGCAGCGTCTTTTTTACGTCCCAAGATGTCGTATTTGTGCTTCCCTCCCCAAAAACAGCTTCTGACAAGGTCTTTGACCCTCTGAGCGAAGATAACATAGTTGAACATAAGCCCCGCGACTTTAATATTGTTCGTGTTTTTCACAAAGATTCGCAAAGAAGTGTTCGAATTACAGGAACCAACCCGCTTACATCCACCGTCAATTATTTGAACTCAAGTGATCGTAACGCTTGGAAGTATGATCTGGCATCATTTGGCGTTGTTTCATACGAAGATCTTTATCAAGGTGTTAGCTTGCATTATGACGGCAGCAGGGGATCTC
Source organism: Chloroflexota bacterium (assembly GCA_043752655.1). Taxonomy (GTDB): domain Bacteria; phylum Chloroflexota; class Chloroflexia; order Chloroflexales; family Chloroflexaceae; genus OHK40. The sequence goes on along the minus strand of JAYUYB010000706.1, from coordinate 11,078 downwards.
TGAAGAGTTATTACATTGTGCAACCCGGCGTTGATGCATCCGTTATCGAATGGGGTTACAAGGGTGTTTCCTTGGTGTCACTTGATAACGACGGCAATCTCCTTCTTACTGTTAAAAGTAAGAAAGACGAAACAGCCGTTTTAACTGATAATGCACCAATTGCTTGGCAGATTATTGATGGTATTCAGAAACCAGTCGATGTTGTTTATAATGTACGTCGAGACAATAGTATTGGTTTTTCGCTTGGTAGCTATAACCCTGCTTATGCTCTTATCATTGATCCCACAATTACTTACAGCTCTTATCTCGGTGGCTCAGCTGGCGCTGATGTGAAAAGTATTGATCGTGATATAAACGGCTATCTTTATGTCACTGGAACAACTTCTTCGCCAGATTTCCCTGGCGCTACAAGCGTTCAGTCCTTTGTTACTGGCTCTAAAAACACTTTTGTAACAAAGTATACGCCAGATGGGCGTACCGTAGTATATAGAACATTCCTCGGAACGGTCATTCCTAATGATATTGCTGTTGATGGGAGCGGTAATGCTTACATTACTGGGCATGCTGCTACCAGTAATCAGTTCCCTGTTATTAACGCATATCAACCACAGAATAATTCGGCAGGAAGTTCTTACCGTGAAGCATTTCTGCTTAAACTTAATGCAGCAGGCAATGCTATTCTTTTTAGTACATATCTTGGTGGGTTTGAGAGCGAATTTAGCAGAACCATTGCTGTACATCCGAATGGTAGTAGTGTTTTTATTGCAGGCTCCACACAATCTCGGGCTTTCCCTGTTTTAAATGCCTATGATTCGACTAAGAATCAGCCTCCTGGCGGGATAAGCGATGGGTTCATAGCTAAATTTTCTAGCAGCGGAGGCCTTTTATTCAGCACTTTCTTTTCTGCCGGTGCCACTTATGACGTGATAAGAGGGATCGCTGTTAACAATAACGGCGAAGCAATTGTTGTAGGTTCATCTACTTGTCCGTCGATTGTTAATAGTTACCCAGGAAGTCCTACAAGTGGTGGAGGAAAGTATTATGCGCGTCTCTCTAGTTCTGGGACGAATTTGCTCAATTGTGCGTTAATTGGAGGAGGTGGCGCTGCTAATGGCGTCGCAGTTGATGGCGTGGGAAGTATCTATATTGCAGGGATTACGGGAGCTTCCAATTTCCCTATAGTGAACGCTGCTATTTCAATACATCCAAACACACAGAGTAGTAGAGCGGCCTTTCTTACTAAAATAACTTCAACAGGCAACAGTTTAGTCTACAGCACCTATCTTGGAGGAGGTTCAGACTCTGTGAATGATGTGGCAGTTAGCTCCTCAGGAATTGCCACTGTTGTAGGATCTACCGATGCAAAATCCTTGTTCCCACAAGTACGTGAAGCACAACCATTTGGTAATAACGCCTCTCCAACACCTACGTCGTCTGTAACTGACGCCTTCATTTCACAAGTCAACCCTAATGGTACTATTCAGTACAGTACTTTCATTGGTGGGAATGCTCGGGAAGTCATGATGGGCGTTAAGGTTGACAGCATAGGCCAAGTTTACGCCATTGGCACTGTGCAGGATAGTTATGTTAGTGACGGTCAACCTCCTGTTGGATTTCCATTCGTTGCTGCTCAGGATACTACATATAATGGTAATGACAATCTAGACTCCTTTCTCATGGTACTGCATCCACTAGGCTTTCGTATACCAGAGGCAAATATTGGCAAGTATGACATTACACAGACAAGCCAAGGCCAGACATATATTGCTGAGACTATCACAAGATCGCAGCGCGAGTTTAGAGTTGGTCCTAATGCTGCTAGTCTCGCTGTGTATAACTTCGGCGATAGTAATGTTGATGAAATACTTGTGGTAGGCAATGGAGCCTCTGGATTGCGCGTAAAAGAGATTAATTCGCTATGGGGGAGTGGTGGTGTGCATAATGTTGGAGTAAAACTAAGTGTCACGGTACCCCAAGGGAGCACAGGCACATCAAATGGCCAAACGGCCATGCCTTCTTGGGGGATGCTGCATGTAGAGGACCTCAATTATATTGGCACGTTGAAACCAGGAAATATCTTTCAAAGGTCTGGAAAACTTGTAATGATATCAAGAGTCGAGTTCTGGAAATTATTTGACGATGTCTCTGCCACACAAGACTATTCCCTGATTAATTTTGGGGGAAATATAGAGGTACTTGATGGGGCGAATATGAAAAGCGCTTACATTAAGAATACGCCCTTGTATATGGGGCAATTCTCACAGTACTATGATCTGTTAAATTTTGCAACTAATCCGACGAATGACTTTGTGGGTAATTGTCAAGAATCGCAATTCACGCTAACTTCCCCTTCAAATTTTCCTCCTGGAGGGCTTGGAGCTGAAGGTTCTGTTAGTTACAAGGCCTGTGAGAACTGGGTTGTAGATTATAGCCCACCATACGTACAATGGAAAAGTTTGTATAATGAATATAAATACAACACGAACAGGGATGTGGCCATGGTTTATTCACTCGCTTCGCCGAATGGAAGATCTGTCTACGATGACTATGCTTTCGAAATTGAGCAGTTTTTTGAGGCACGTCATTACGAGAATTAGAAAATTAAGTGCTCAGTAGCACATTACGCACTGGATTGCCGCCCGTATTTGTGGGGCGGCAATCCGGTGCGATTAAGATGAAGAATAAGTTTGTGCGAAGGCAAAGAAATACTCGAAACGTAATAGTGTTTTTATTGTTATTCACATGTTTTTTTGGTTTTGGCTGCGCTTACGAGAATCGTTTACCGGATCAACGCTCATTACAAGAATTAAAAGATATAAGAATTGACATTAGAACCAGTAGAGATTATATTATCAATATGCCGCTTTCTGAAAAAGTGCCAATGGGGAGATTTCCGCTTGATGCTGTCACAGAAATAAATATTAATGCGCTTAACTCTATTCTTGAAGAAGTGCCTGATCCAGTAATTAATATCAAACGCATTGACCTTGCTTCTAATGATCCCGCATATCAAATAGATGATCAATCTAACACATCAAGAGATCGAGATTTCTTTGAGAGACAAAATATACGTCAGCTGTTAAGCCCTAAGTTAAATCAAACCTTAGATAGTGATGCTATACTTTGGGTATATATAACATACACTCTAGATCAAGATAACCCAGACTTGCGAGTCGGTCACTTTATCAACTTGCAAATATCTGTAACTGCTGAACTATATGATCAGACGGGTAAAAAGATTTGGATTGATGCAACACGCAAAACCTTTCCAGGAGGAATAATTTTTGGAAGTTGGAAGGCTACATCACCAAGCGGCAATTCCTTCGAGTTTGATATAGATGAAAATTTAGTTCGAGATATTAGTCAGTCAGCTATGCCTTCTATGCTTAAATCAATCCAACAATCCTTGTTCGCACAAATAAAAAAAGAGGTTGACAGCAACTAACGTCAGTATAGTAGAACAGCGCCGACTCGATGTTTAGGCTCGTCGTCATGCGCTGCACCGCAGCGAACCGCTCGGCCAGGGGTTATCCGCAGCAGTTCCATTGCCCGGAAAGGAAACAACAGGTGAAGGGGGGCTCCCGGTAGAATTGGAACGAAAAATACCAATAAGCGAGAACGTGTAGGAGCTTGCTATCCCTGGCCGTCAGTATTGAGTGGGTGCCACTCGCCCTGGGCGATCGGCTCGCGGAGCGCAAAGGTGTAGCGGCCCAACAGGTTGAGGTGGGCGTAGCCAAGCGGCGAGAGCCGCGCCATGTCGGCCGCGAGGACGGGCTGGCCAGTAGACCGGAGGTGCTCCAGGGCACGCTCCATGTACATCGTGTTCCAAACGATGATTGCGTTGACCACCAGCCCGAGGGCGGTGAGCTGGTCTTCCTGCCCCTCGCGGTAGCGCTGTCGCAGCTCGCCTCGCTGGCCGTAGAACACCACCCGCGCCAGCCGATGTCGGCCTTCGCCACGATTGAGCTGGGTCAAAATCCGCCGGCGATACGCCTCGTCGTTCAGGTAGTTCAGCAAGAACAAGGTCTTGATCACCCGCCCGAGCTCCTGCAAGGCACGGGCGAGCTTGGTCGGCTGCGTGCCGCGCTGGAGCATGCGCATCAGCGACTCGCTGTGGCAGGAGCCCAGCGTCAGCGAGCCGGCGATGCGCAGCAGGTCGTCCCAGTGCTCGACGATGCGCTGCGGCCGGATGCGGTGGGCGGCCAGGTCGTTGAGCCCGCCGTAGTCGGCGTCACGATCGATGCGCCAGAAGCGCGTGCCACCGATGTCGCTGATGCGCGGGCTGAACTGGTAGCCCAACAACCAGAGCAGGCCGAAGATCACGTCAGCATAGGCGCCGGTGTCGGTCATGATCTCGCGCGGGTGCAGCGGGGTCTGCTGATTGAGCAGGACGCTGAGCAGCACAAGCGAGTCGCGCAGCGTGCCGGTCACGACCACGCCGTGGAGCCCGCTGTACTGGTCGGCGGTGAGGTTGTAGAAGGTGACGCCACGCTCGGGGCCGAAGTATTTGGGGTTGGCCGCGGCGTGAACCGTCCGGAAGGGCACGACAAAGCGCACGCCGTCGGCCGAGGCGACCTCGCCGCTGCCCCAGTGCTGGCTCAGCTTCAATCGGCTGTGGGCCTCGACCAGGCGGGCGTTGGCGCGGAGCAGGGTGTCGCTGCGCAGGGAGTGCTGCTGCACCCAGCGTAGGCGGTCGTCCTGGAGCGCCGGGATGGTCGGGTTGATCAGTGGGGCCAGACCGATAGTGCAGGCGTCGCCGACGAGGATGTGCAGCGCGGCGCGCAGCGTGGCGGCCCGGCGCGTATCAGCCAGGCGGGCGAGGGTTTGGGCCTTTGCCGTCAGGGCGAGGCGGGCCAGGGCGTGGAGGCCACCGAGCGGGAGGCGGCGTGGCAGGGCCGGGGCGAGCGGCAAGTCGCGGATGGTGACCAGGTGGTTGCGGGCGTCGAGGAGCCCCTGGCCGCTGGGGGAGCTTGGCAGCCGGCGGATCTGCTCGAAGGGGGAGAAGACTTCACCCGGGGCAACAACCACAAGGGCATCGAGCTGCTGGCGCTGGGCGGGGGACCGATCGTGGGCAAGCAGGCGCCAGAGGCGTTCGTTCGCGCGGTCGCGCACACGGGCGACATCGCGCTCCAGCACGCTGACGCCTGGCAGAAGCACCTTCTCGGCGCGCAGCCAGCTCACCGCCCGCTCGAAGAGCAGGCTGGGGCGCTCGCTTCCGAGCCAGGCGCGGGTGAAGCGCCAGCGGGCGAAGCGCCAGCCGCGCTGGGGATGGGTGTAGTCGACGTAGCCGTAGCGCTGGCGAATGTCGAGGGTGTGGAGCCAGCGCATGCGCGAGCCCTGGTAGCGCGGGAGGTGGTCGGTAGGGGTGATGGCGAGCTACTGGGCAAGCGTGCTGACCAGAGCGGTTGGGACGTCGGTGGGGGTGTCGCGAAAGGTGCCGAGGCAGCGAACGGTGGCGAGTTGCACGGCGTAGCCGAGGCGGGTATGATCGCCGCGAAGCGAGGCGAGCACGGCGCGGTCGGTGGCGTCGAGGAAGGCGTGGCGGGCGAGGAGGTCGGCGGTCAGCGGCTCGGGAAACGTGGCCTAGCGCGCCTCCTGGGCCGGCGAGAGGAAGTCGACAGGCATGCGGCCTCAGAGGCGGGCACGGTTGCTGTGAGAACGATACTTCTCACAGTAAACGCGACCAGAGCCTTGCATTGGGAAGCCGTCCGCTCCTTCCCTGAATTGGCCGCCAGAGCAGGATTATCACAGGAATGAGGCGCTGATGGAGACTCTACCACTCCCCGAGGTCATCTCGCGCTTCCTCGCCGACCTCCAACGGGCCGAGTGCTCGCCCCACACCACGCGCGCCTACCGAACGGAGCTGAATTACCTCGTCGCCTGCCACACCGGCCCCGTTGGAGCGATCTCCGTCGACGTGGTGCGGGCGGCCCTGGACCGTCGCGACGGCCGGAGCCCCGCAAGCCGTGCCAGGACCATGGCCGCACTCAACAGCTTCCTCACCTGGGCGGTCAAACACGACCTGCTCGACGCGAACCCGCTCGTCAAACTAAACCGGGTGAAGGTGCCGGAGCCGGGGCTGCGCGGGGTAGCGCGAGACCAGATCGATGCGGTGCTGAAGTTCATCCCTCGCGACAACCTGCGCGACCAGTTCCTGTTTCGGCTGCTCGCCGAGACCGGGCTACGCATCAGCGAGGCGCTCCAGCTCGACATGGACGATCTCGACCTGACCCGCGACGATGAGCATCTCCACGTACTCGGGAAGAGCGGCCATCGGCGCACGGTGCTGCTCGACGACCCGAAGCTCGTCAGCGTGTTGCGGCGCTACCTCAAAGAAACGCAGGCGCGGCACGGGCCGCTGTTCCGAGCGCTGAAGAACGGTGACGGCCAACCGCTGCGCTACCAGACGATTCAGGCTCGCTGGGCTGCTTATTGCGCCAAAGCGGGTGTCGCGTGCTCCTTGCACCAACTCCGCCACAGCCACGCGACGGCTCTTGTCCAGGACGGGGTGAGCCTGGCGACGATCCGCAAGCGTCTCGGCCACAAGCACATCCAGACGACGCTGCGCTATGCAGAGCAAAGTGATGCGGCGGCTGATACCGAGCTACGCCAGCGACGACGCGCCCTTCAGCGCAAGGGCACGTGAGCGTCATACAAGATCTTGATTGTCGCGTCCTCTGATCCTACATTGGGTAGAGCCATTCAGACTGCGATGTGATTGCCCCGCTAATCACCAGCAGTGCAATCCCAAACTTGAAGCCTCTGATGATAACAGCACCTGGTTTGCCCTCTTATCTGAGGACTCCTTACTGGGAAACAAAGAGAATACCCCTCAGTTGGAGAGGGGCTGTAAACAAAACTACCACCGCTCTTAGGAGTCGGGATGTTTGATAGATATTCTGGTACAAGATCCTCCAGATCTTGGGGCTTCGCACCCTTATCCTGATCGTATTGATGAATGGCTGCTGCAATCAGATCACCCTGTTCTTGGTCTTGCAGCAAGTAATTTTCACTGGCTCCACAAGCAGTAAAGAACAGTAGAAACATTATGATGGAAATAAGTTTCGCGCTCATGTACTCTCCTATGAAGCCGCGTTAAACAAAGGCATGAAAGGCATGTCATTATCGCCGGGACACTCAGTGACTACATAATCTCTATGTGCACCCACGCTTTCTATGCCATATTTAACATCTAGCCATCGGATCAGTGCCGTGGCCATTGTTACCTGTTGCTGTGTGGGCCTAGGGTCATCGGTGTCTCGCCAAATTACTATACCTCCAATTGACACTTCTGGCCCAGGCTGGAAATCACCTAACAGCAACACCCCTAATTTACCTGAAGAGAACTCACTTTTACACGACTTCGTTTATTGCGTTTTCTGTTCCGATGTTGCACAGAGCCCTGTAGCGCCACGCGAATCGCCAGCAAGCTCTCATTCTGGGCCAACGACCGGCTATTCCGCTGGCTCCGCAAGCGCCACAAGAAGCGCGCCCGCTAGGTGCTCAAAACCTACCAGCTCCGCGAGCAGCGCGGCCAGTACGACCGGCTCAACCTGGCCGTGCCCGATGAGCGCGGTGAGCTGCTCTTCCTCTACCAGCTCACCGACCTGCACCGGAAGGTCTACCGGGCACCTACCCCGCCACACCCCTACCTGGCCGACGAGCCGCTCGCCGAGCCGGTGGCTGATACCGCCTTCCCGCTGCATTGGGAGGGGCGCAGCACGCCAGAAAAGGCGGCATGGGCGGAGCTGCGGGTCGCGGTCCTCGCACGGGACGGCCACCGCTGCACGCATTGCGGAGCAACCGAGCGGCTGCACGTCCACCACATCAAGGAGTGGCGGAAGGGTGGGCAGGACGTGCTGGAGAACCTGACAACTTTGTGCGAGGAGTGTCATCAGACGACGACGCGCTGGGGGCGGCCACCGGGCACACGGAATCGTCCAAAAGGCTCGCCACGCCTCCGCGTCACGTCGCAGGAGACCCCATCAAAGCGGTGAATTGGTGGCGCCTAGGTCGTGCAGGCTCTCGTCTATGAGTATGTTCCGTTCCATCTTTCTGGAGACTCAAGCCATCTTGTATTAAGCTGTCATCTCCTACCGTCTAACAAGGGGGAGGAATATTTTCGGCATTGCCGCACGGGCTAGCTCAACCAGATTGCGCTCGTAAGCGCTGAGCGCGGCTGGGATGCCTGACAGCTCCGGCCAATCTTCAGGTGCTAGGGTCAACAGATCAGCCCGCAACGCCTCTTGGTTAGCAGCAGTAACGCCGACATCGACGAAAATCGTGCGGGTAGTCGTGTCAAATCCATCGCGTTCCAAAGCGGCCTGATACGCGGCAATCTCCGTAGCCGTTGGCGGCGTTAGACCAGCAACCAGTGTTGCCGCCTGATGGCTCGCCGTGCCCAAGCGCCCGGCGGCCTGTTCTAGCAATTGCTGAGCGTGTTGGCGTTGGCGAAGCGCCCAAACGCTATCGCCAGCTACTGAGGCCGCTGTGGCACGCCGCAGCGACTCTAGAGCAGCTCGCTGTAGTGCCTCAACCTGGATATGTTGCTCCACATAGGCGCGTTGCCTAGGGTCGCTAATTTGGTTGAGCATGGACAACGTGAGCGGCTGGGGGATCACCAGTTCAGTGTAACTAGACGTCAAGCTCGACGTAGCGGTCAACGCTACCTCACCATAGGCGGCTAGGTAGAGTGTCTCGGCGGTGCTGATAGCTAGCGCGCAGCCGGGAGCGGCCCAAGGGTAATACCAGACAAGGCAGTTTATGTTCGCATGAACCGCGGCTGCAAAGCTGCCTCTAAACCAGCCCTGCTGGAATTCACTGACGACCACCTGAACATCACGGTGTGGGCGCTCTTCCAGGCCCTCAACCTGGAGTGTGTAGCGATAGAGCGCTCGTGGGCGAACTCCGTGCTTCTCGTAGAAAAGCTTACCGAAGTTTTCGTAGAGCTGTGCACTCTGAATCACCAAGTCAAGATTTGTAAGCTTGAGGCCCATGTCCACAAGCGCGTCCAAAATTCGGTCGCTGAGTACGCCATAGATTGAAGTCAGGACAGTACGCCGCTCGATCCAATCCCAATCGTGGCGCAGCCTCAGCTGTATTTGAGCTGTGCTTTTGGCAGGAATTGTCAGGCTGCGGTTGATGGTGCCGTTTACTGCGAGCGCCATGCCGGTGTCGCAGTCGAAGTAGCGATCAGCACGTTCTGTAGGCAGCGGGGCCGGCTGACCTTCATTGTTAAGATAAGTAACCTGCTCGCTGAGACTGATGCTGCGCGTGATCGACGTTTGAGTGTTGTTCCGAAGCGTTATAATAACGTCGTAACACTGACCGCGCTCGCGATAAGCATCTACAATGAAACCTGTAAGTTCTACATCGCTGGTTTTTTGGCTACTATCACGTAGTACAACAACTTCACCAGCAGAACTAGGTACATAAACCGTGTCATTGTTTTCGTTTACATCAGGGGGGTAGTGCAAGAATGCTATAGGAGCAGCAAACAAGAATTCATGACTTGTCGCATTCAACATTATCACACCGTTTCCATAAACATACATTCTGTTGCCGCTTAAGTTAAATACAATATTACTAGTGTTACTATAGTCCAATTCTGTTTCAACATTGTAATCCTCGTCGTTAAGCACTAGAAGCTTGCTGACCCACCGTACACCATAAAGGCGTCGTGTTACAGGATTGACCGCTTCGATATATAAGTCCTCAATTATTCGTTCCTGCGTATTATTTTCTGTATTAATCACTTCAACTTGTGGAGGTGCTGAGCGACTGCCAAACCAGGACACATAAAGACGCTTTGTGCGCTGATTTAGCACTAATTTAGCGGGCGATGTTGTAATAGGGATAGTAGTGATCGTTGCAAGTGTCGTTGCATTAATGACGGTGACTGCATTAAAATCGGCAATATAAAGGCGATTCGCTTCTGTATCAAGTACTATATCGTTATATCCGGATGATACGTTGACAGAGTTAATTAATTGGGTGGTAGTGCCGTTGTAAATCGATATTTTCTTACCACCACCAAGTCCTGGCTGACTTGCTCCATATACATATACGTGGTCTGTGTTAGAATTTACAAGAACTTTATATAAGGAGGTGCCAAGAGTAATAGTTCCAATAGTAGAGTTGTTGTTTCCATTTACTACTCGAATCACTCCATTAAGGCCCGTAGTGCCTGTAAAACCAGGGATATATATTCGGTTAGTAGTTGGATTAACAGCTACACCTATGACCCGTAGGCCGGTGCTTATACGAGCGACCTCCTCTAGCGGGACTGAATTTTGTGCAAGGGAGGGAGTGAATGAAACGATTGTCGTGGAAAGGAGTCCCAGGCTCACCACAGCAAGTAGGAGGCGCCTCAAGAAAGCGGGCATAATGACCCTCGCATCTCGAAATAAGGAGCTAAAGATTGCCAAGGCGTCTTTGGCCTGACTGTGGAGCAAGAAAGCTTGAAAGAGAGTCTCATTATATCAATCCTTCTGAAAAATATTAGAAAAATTTGGTTAAAAATTTCCCTTTTTGGCCTTTGGTACAGAATTCGTGATACCAGGGGCTAGATCTTGTGATGAGCATCACAACCGGATTGGTTTTTGCCACGTTACCTACCAGTAGAGGCTCTTGATGACTTAGTGAAGCCGGTTTCGATCAGTTCGAAGCTCCTGCACAGCGCCACAGGACAGGGTTATTAGAAGCTCGATTGCTGCACTCCAGCTTTCTGGTACGAGTTTTTAGGCCAATCAGCAAGGCCTGATCACCCAAGCCGTCTGTGTTCAGGGGAGCAGGAAGGGCTGTTGGAGAACTGGTCTCGACTTGAAAGGCCGCAGCACGTTCCAAAAACAACTTTCTGGCGCGAGTTGGGTCGAAACTTGGTGAACTAATTCACGAGATCTGGCCCCTAGTGTCACGGTGCGACGTGAAGTCGCGTAGGTCATTGCTCCACGGGCGTTGAGCCCGGACGGAGCCTGTTGTTCCACCAACAGTACCCTTGGGCGGCGAAGCGGTGAGGCAACAAGCCGTAGTAGAAGCCCGCCGACAACGTATCCTGCCGTCGTAAGACGGCCGCCAAA
>JAYUYB010000705.1:0-2959 GCA_043752655.1 Chloroflexota bacterium | reverse complement strand
CTGGTGCTGGACGGCGCAATGGCCACCGAGCTTGAGCGGCGCGGCTGCGACCTGGACGACCCGCTCTGGTCGGCCAGGGTGCTGCTGGAGGCGCCAGAGAAGATCCGCCAGGTGCATGCCGACTACTTCGCCGCCGGGGCCGACTGCGCGATCAGCGCCAGCTACCAGGCCACCTTCCAGGGCTTCGCCCGGCGCGGCCTTGGCCCCGAGGCCGCCGCCGACCTGATGCGCCGCTCGGTGCGGCTCGCCTGCGAGGCGCGCGACGCCTTCTGGGCCGAGGCGGCGAACCGCACTGGCCGCCCACGCCCGCTCGTGGCCGCCTCGGTGGGCCCCTACGGCGCCATGCTCCACGATGGAGCCGAGTATCGCGGTGACTACGGCCTAAGCGTGGATGCGCTGATGACCTTCCATCGCCCGCGCCTCGCCGTGCTCTCCAGCGCTGGGGCCGACCTGCTGGCCTGCGAGACGATCCCCTGCCTCGTCGAAGCCGTTGCCCTGGCCCGCCTGCTCGACGAGCTGCCCGAGGTGTGGGCGTGGGTGAGCTTCAGCGCCCGCGACGCCGCCCGCACCTGCCACGGAGAGCCGCTGGCCAAGTGCGCCGCCCTGCTCGGGGCGCACCCGCGCATCGTCGCCATCGGCGTGAATTGCACTGCGCCACAGCACATCCCTGGCCTGGTGCGGGCGATCAGCGCGGCCACCACGAAGCCCGTGCTGGCCTACCCGAACTCCGGCGAGGTCTATGATGCGGCCACGGGCAGCTGGCGCGGCGCAACCGAGCGCGCCGTATTCGGGGCGCAGGCGCAGGGCTGGCACGCTGCGGGCGCGCGGCTGATCGGCGGCTGCTGCCGCACCGGGCCGGAGCAGATCGCCGAGGTGGCGGCGTGGGCGCGCGGGTGAAGAAAAAGTCTATGCTATAATCGGCAATCACTGTCCGCCTTGCTTGAAGGAGCGATCAACCATGCGTAAGTCCCTTGGTTCGCTGCTGGCGCTGATCTTTTTGATCGTGCCGCTGCTCGCCGCCTGTGGTGGCGCCGCCGCCACCCCGCCCACCGCCGCCCCCGTCGCGCCCACCGCCCCCGTCGCAGATGCCCCGACCGCTGCCCCCGCAGCCACAGAAGCCCCCACCGAGGCCGCGACGACTGCCCCCACAGAGGCGGCGACCGCTGCCCCCACCGAGGTAGCCGCGACGGCTGCCCCCACTGCGGCCGCCGGTGGCGCCGTGCTTGATCCGACGACCCTCAAGGTTGGCCTTGTTACCGACCTGGGCAAGGTGAACGACGGTACGTTTAACGAGTTTGCCCATAAGGGTGCGCTCGCGGCCCAGACGGAGTTCGGCTTCGAGTACAAGTTCATCGAGACCACCGCCCAGGCCGACTACGAGAAGAACATCCAGACCTTCGTTGATGAGAAGTTCAACGTGATCGTCACGGTCGGCTTCCTGATCGCCGACGCCACCAAGGCCGCCGCCGCCGCCAACCCCGACATCACCTTCATCGGTGTAGATCAGTTCTACGTTCCCGGCGAAGTCACCGACAACCTGCTCGGCCTCCAGTTCCGCGAGGATCAGGCCGGCTTCCTGGCCGGCGCCCTCGCCGCCATGATGAGCGAGAGCGGCACCGTCGGCATCGTGGCCGGCCTTGAGATCCCGCCCGTCAAGAAGTTCAAGAACGGCTACGACAACGGCGCCGCCTACGTGCGCCCCGACATCAACCTGCTCGGCGTCTACCTGCCCTCGTTCATCGATCCGGCGCTAGGCGGCTCCACCGCCGAGCAGATGATCGGCGAGGGCGCAGATGTGATCTTCGGCGCGGGTGGCCCCACCGGCACCGGTGCGATCAAGGCCGCCGCCGAGAAGGGTACGTTCGTGATCGGCGTCGACCAGGACGAGTACCTTACCACGTTCGGCGGCGGCAGCGCCCCCGGCGCCGACAAGATCCTCTCCAGCGCCTCTAAGCGCGTGGACGTAGCCGTGGCCACCGCTATCGGTGAGGTAATTAAGGGCACATTTAAGGGCAACGGCATCGAGGTCTTCGACGCCGCCGGCGATGGCGTGGGCCTGGCCGACTTCCACGACGCAGCTGATGTTATCCCCGACGGTGTGAAGGCCAAGCTCGACGAGATCTTCAAGGCCCTGGCCGACGGCAGCCTGAACACTGGCGTAGACCCGGCCAGCGGCGATGTCATCGAGGCCGAGATCCCCGAGGCGAACCCCTACACGCCGTAAGCTCGCGGCCCTCACCCCTTGCCCCGCTCCCGCCCGGTGGGAGCGGGGCTTTTTTAGTCCCGTCTGGACCACGAAGGGTGCGAACCGTCTGCGAAGGGCGCGAACGAGAATGGTCGTGCCCGGTTTCGCGGTGGTTCGCGGCCTGGCGCGCCGTTCGCGGTCCAGACGGTTCGCGCCTGAATCGTGACCAGCTAGCGCCAGTACACCGCGACCCCCACCACAGCGGCGAGGGCGAGCGTGAGCAGCACGGGCACGCGGCGGGCCAGGCCCAAGGCCGCGCTGGCTGCGACGATGCCGAGCGCCGCCGCATTAACCCCGTTGGAGCGCAGCAGCCCCGCAAGCACCACAACGAACACACCCGTGACAGCGAGGCTCAGGCCGCGCACAAAGCCCTGCACGGCCGGGTGGTGGCCCACGCGCCGGTAGAGCCTGTCTACGGCCAGGATGGCCACCGGCGGCAGGCTGATCGCCAGAGCGGCCAGGGCGGCGCCGCGTGGCCCGTCCACCAGGTAGCCCAGGCTGATCACCCACAGCCCCGACGGCCCTGGCGAGATCTGGCCCACGGCAAGCGCCTCGGCGAACTGCTCCGCGCTGGCCCAGCCGCCCCCCGTGAGGTCGGCGAAGAGCTGCGGCAGGTTGCCAAGGCCGCTGGTCGAGAAGAGCGACGACTTGAGCACGAGCCAGAAGAAGAGGAACGGGTTCATACGATCTTGGGTTTTGGATTGCCCAGCATGG
>JAYUYB010000704.1:0-7373 GCA_043752655.1 Chloroflexota bacterium | reverse complement strand
TGCGCGATGTGCGCGACTACAAAATTGCCTCTGGGGGAAGCATGCGCCTTGGCTCCGCAAGCCCCTTCAATATCAAGGCGCGCTCGCTGCTGCTCAGTAACTTTAGCGCTGCTGAGGTCAGCACGTTGTATCAGCAGCACACGGAGGAAACAGGGCAGCAGTTTACCCCTGAGGCTTTGCAGACAGCTTTTGTCCTGACTCAAGGCCAGCCCTGGCTTGTCAACGCGCTGGCGAAGGTGGCAGTAGAAGAGCTCGTGCCCGACGCCGCAACGCCGATCACGGCTGAGATCATCGATCAGGCGCGCGATGTGCTTGTGCATCGTCAGGACACCCATCTCGACAGCCTTGCCGAGCGGCTGCGCGAGCCGCGCGTGCGCGCCGTAATCGAGCCCGTCCTGGCCGGCCTCGTGCCTTCCGAGCTGCCCGTCGATGATGTGCAGTTCGTGCAGGATCTCGGGCTGGTGCGCCTGGATCCCCAAGCCGGGCTGGTGATCGCCAACCCGATCTATGCCGCTGTGATCCCGCGCAACCTTACAACGACCACGCGCGCGTTCTTTCCGACCATCACGCCGATCTGGCTCACCGCCGACGGTCGGCTCGACAGCGAGCGGCTGCTGGAGGCCTTTTTGGCCTTCTGGCGCCAGCATGGCCAACCACTGCTGGGAACTACGGGGTACCACGAGATCGCGCCGCATCTGGTGCTGATGGCCTTCCTGGATCGGGTGGCCAACGGCGGCGGGCGGGTGGAGCGCGAGCTGGCGGTGGGGCGTGGGCGGCTCGATCTGCGCCTGGAGTATGGCGACGCCGTGCTCCCGATGGAGCTGAAAGTCTGGCGTGATGGCGCAAGCGACCCGCGTGATGACGGGCTCGTGCAGCTCGACGCCTATCTCCAGGGGCTCGGCCTCGCAACGGGCTGGCTGGTCGTGTTCGATCAGCGTCGCGGCCTGCCCCCAATTGCCGAGCGCACCAGAGCTGAGACGGCGCTCACGCCGAGCGGGCGCCAGGTGACGGTGATTCACGCGTAGAGCTACCATAGCCGATAGCCGATAGCCGATAGCCGATAGCGCATTTCGGCGATGTGCGCCCCGGGTGGGCGTCTGATTAGAAATAGGCCGGAAATCTGCGTCATCTGCGGATAATACCTGCCCGAGCGTGGCCGCCCGGCGCTCCCGCAGGTATGTTATGATCCTGAGAGTTTTGTGCGCTTGTTGTCGAGGATCCCATGAGCAGTGATTCCCAGGCCGCGCCCGAGCGCCCGGCCGAGATGGCCAAGGCCTACGAGCATCAGCAGGTCGAGCAGCGCCTCTACGCATGGTGGGAGCGGTGCGGCTTCTTCGCCCCCCGCGACGACGCCCCCGCCGCCCCATTTGTGATCGCCATCCCGCCCCCCAACGTCACCGGGGAGCTGCACCTCGGCCACGCCATGTTCGTGACGATCGAGGATATTCTTACGCGCTGGCGCCGTATGCAGGGCCATAAGACGCTCTGGATCCCCGGCACAGATCACGCCGGTATCGCCACGCAGAGCCAGGTCGAGAAGCTGCTGCGCTCCGAGGGCACCAGCCGCCAGGCGGTTGGCCGCGACGAGTTCCTGCGCCGTACCTGGGAGTGGAAGGCCAAGTACGACGGCGAGATCACCAGCCAGCTCCGTCGCCTCGGCGCAAGCTGCGACTGGTCGCGTGAGCGCTTCACCCTAGACGCCGGCCTCTCCGCGTCGGTCTACACCGCGTTTAAGCGCCTCTACGACGACGGCCTGATCTACCGGGGCACCTACCTTGTAAACTGGTCGCCGAATCTTCAGACCGCCGTGAGCGACCTGGAGGTGGAGTACGAGCAGCGCAATGTCTCGATCTGGTATGTGCGTTACCCGGTGGTGGACGGTGGACGGTGGACGGTGGACGGTGGGCTGGGTGGGTATGCCTGGGGCAGCGGCAGGTGGGCTGAGGGGGTCACAGAGTGGATCACGGTGGCGACCACGCGCCCTGAGACGATTCTGGGCGATACGGCGGTGGCCGTGGCGCACGACGACGAGCGCTTCGCCGCGCTGGTTGGGCGCATGGCCGTGCTGCCCGCCCTTGGCCGCAGCATCCCGATTATCGCAGACGAGTATGTGGATAAGGAGTTTGGCTCCGGTGCCGTGAAGATCACGCCCGCCCACGACAAGAACGACTACGAGGTTGGCAAGCGCCATAAGCTGCCGCTGATCAACATCATGAATAAGGACGCCACGCTCAACGAGCAGGGCGGCCCCTACGCAGGGATGGAGCGCTTTGCGGCGCGCAAGGCTATCCTCGCCGACCTTGAGCGCGAGGGTTTGCTGGTGAAGACCGAGCCTCACAGCATGAGCGTGGGCATCAGCCAGCGCGGCGGCGAGGTGATCGAGCCCCTGATGTCCGAGCAGTGGTTCGTAAAGACCAAGCCCCTCGCCGAGCTTGCCATGGCCGCCGTGCGCGAGGGCCGCACCAAGATCATCCCCGAGCGCTTCGAGAAGGTCTACTTCCACTGGCTGGAAAACATTGAGGACTGGTGCATCTCGCGCCAGCTCTGGTGGGGCCACCGCATCCCGGTCTGGTACCTGCCCGACGGCACGTTCGTGGTGCCCGGCCCCGACGAGGCGCCGCCGGAGGGTGCTACCCAGGACCCCGACGTGCTCGACACCTGGTTCAGCTCCGGCCTCTGGCCGTTCTCGACGCTCGGCTGGCCCGAGCAGACGCAGGATCTGCGCGAGTTCTACCCAACCTCGGTGATGGAGACGGGCTACGACATTCTGTTCTTCTGGGTGGCCCGCATGATGATGATGGGCACGTACCTCACCGGTGTGGCGCCCTTCCATACGGTCTACCTGCACGGCCTGGTGCGCGACGAGCAGGGCCGCAAGATGTCGAAGAGCTACGGCAATGTGGTGAACCCGCTGGAGGTGATGGATGCGCAGGGCACCGACGCGCTGCGCTTCACGCTGGCCACCAGCGGTACGCCCGGCCAGGACATGAACCTGAACCCGCAGCGCATCGAGGCGGCCCGCAACTTCGCCAACAAGCTCTGGAACATCACGCGCTTTGTGATCAGCAAGCTAGACGGTGGACGATGGACGATGGACGGTAGCGGCTTTGTCGCTGCCGATGGCGCCCCGCAGCCACCGTCCATCGTCCATCGTCTACCGTCTGCGCTCAGCGTGCCAGATCGCTGGATCCTCTCGCGCTATGCGCGCCTGAGCACCGAGGTGGGACGGCTGATGGAGGGCTACAGTTTCGGCGAGGCTGGCCGCCAGATCAACGAGTTTATCTGGGGCGAGTTTGCCGACTGGTATGTGGAGATCGCCAAGGTGCAGCTGGAGCGCGAAGGCGATGCCCAACACGCTACTCGGGCCGTGCTCTACAGCGTGCTGGAGGGCAGCCTGCGCCTGCTGCACCCCTTTATGCCTTTTATCACCGAAGAGCTCTGGCAGTACCTTACGGGCGGCGGTGCCGGCGTGAGCCACTACCCCGAGGCGCCGCGCACGATTATGTACGCGGCCTACCCCATAGTTGACGTAACGCTGGTGGACGAGGCGGCCGAGCGCGACTGGGGACTGGCCCAGGAGCTGATCGTTGCGATCCGCAACGCGCGCAGCGAGTACAAAGTGGAGGCGTCGAAGTGGGTGACGGCCACGATCGCGGCGGGCGAGCGGACGCCGGCCCTGCGCGCCCAGGCCGCCCTGATCTCCCGCCTTGGCCGCGTGAAGGCCGACGAGCTGGCGATTGTGGAGACACTTACGGAGAAGCCGCAGCAGGCGGCCTCGATCGTGATCGGCGGCGTGGAGTGCTACCTGCCCCTCGCGGGCCTGATCGACCTTGAGGCCGAGCGCGCCCGTGTGGGCAAAGAACTGGAGGCCGCCGAGGCCGACGTGGCCCGCCGCGCGGCCAAGCTCGCCAACGAAGGCTTCACCGCCAAGGCACCTGCCACCGTGGTGCAGCGCGAGCGCGAGAGCCTGGAGACGGCCCGCGCCGCGCTGGAGAAGCTGCGGGGCAGGCTCGGGGAGCTTTAGGTGCGCGTTTTCGGGTCGAGGGCATCGCGCAGGCCATCGCCCACGAGCGAGAAGCTGAGCATGGTGCTGGCGATCAAGATGGTGGGGAAGACACCCATGTGCCAGTAGAGGCGCAGGTACGAGAAGGAGTTGCCGACCATCTTGCCCCAGCTTGGCAGGGGGTCGTTGATGCCGAGGCCAAGGAAGCTCAGACCGGCCTCGGTGAACATCGCCGTGGGGATGCCGATCGTCACCGCGATGATCAGCGGGGTGAGGGCGTTAGGCAGCAGATGGCGCAGCATCACCTGGAGCTCGGGCACGCCGAGGGCGCGGGCCGCCTCGACGAACTCTTTCTCGCGCAGCGAGAAGAGCTGGGCGCGCGTGAGGCGGCAGATCTCGACCCAGCTGATCAGACCGATCGCCAGAATGATGTTGATCAGCCCGCCG
Organism: Chloroflexota bacterium; assembly: GCA_043752655.1. Lineage (GTDB taxonomy): Bacteria > Chloroflexota > Chloroflexia > Chloroflexales > Chloroflexaceae > OHK40. Next base: position 2,923 of record JAYUYB010000704.1, on the reverse strand, counting down.
CCGAAGATCGAGACCAGAAACAGCGCGAACAGCACCTGCGGGATAGCGGTAAACACCTCGACGACGCGCATCACCGCATAGTCGGCCCAGCCACCAAGATAGCCCGCGATCAGGCCGAGCGGAACGCCGATCAGCAGGGCGATCGCCTGCACCCCGAAGCCCACGATCAGCGAGATGCGTGCGCCGTAGATCAGGCGGCTGAGCATATCGCGGCCGACCTCGTCGGTGCCGAGCCAGTGCTCGCGGCTGGGGAACTGGCGGGCCTCGCTGAGCACCACGTAGTCGTAGGGCGTCGGCGCCAGGAGATCGGCAAAGATCGCCACAAAGATCATCAGCCCCACGACCACCAGACCGCCCATCGCCAGCCGGTTGCGCGAGAAGCGCCGGGCCGCATCGAACCAGAGGTTCGAGGGCGGGCGCTCTTTGAGCAGAATGGCGCCCCTGGCAGTGGACTGAGCAAGGCTGGTGGCCGGGGGCACTGTCTCGGTGGGGCTGGTTTGGGTCATAGGTGATTCCTAGGCGAGACGGATGCGCGGGTCGATCACCGTATACAGCAGATCCGTGAGCAAGTAGACAAACCCCCAGACAACCGCGACCAGCAGCATCACCGCCATGATCATGGGGTAGTCGCGCTGGGTGACGCTAGTGACGAAGAACTTGCCCAAGCCGGGGATACGGAACATGGTCTCGACGAAAATCGTGCCGGTGATCAGGTCGGGGATGCGCGGGCCAAGCACCGTGATGATCGGGATCAGCGCGTTCTTGATCGCGTGGCGATAGACCACCATCGACTCGCCGAGGCCCTTGGCCCTGGCGGTGCGGATGTAGTCGGCGCTCAGCACCTCGATCAGGCTTGCGCGCGTGTAGCGGGCGGCGATCCCCATCGGGGTCAGGCCAAGGGCGATCACCGGCATCACCCAGGTGCGCCAGTCGGAGCTCCAGCCGCCGATCGGCAGCAGGCGCAGCTGCACGACAAAGATCAGAATCAGCCAGATCGCGATCACGAAATTCGGCACCGTCATGCCCAGGGTGGCCAGCAGCGTTACGCCATAGTCGAGCGGTGAGTTTGGGCGCAGGGCCGCGAGCATACCGAGGATACAGCCCGTGCCGAGGCCGAAGATCACGGTGATGCCGCCGAGGGCGATGCTCACCGGCCAGGTGCGGCCGATCAGCTCGGTCACCGTCTCGTCGGGGCTCTGGAACGAGTAGCCGAAATCGCCGCGCAGGGCCGCGCCCATGTAGCGAAAGTACTGCTCGTAAAGCGGCTTGTCTAGCCCGTACTTGGCAAGAATATTTGCCTTCGCCGCAGGCGGCAGCGGCATCTGGTACTCGTCGAAGGGGCCGCCCGGGATCGCGTGCATCAGCAGGAAGGCGACCACCGAAACCATCAGGAAGACCAGCAGCAGGCCAAGCAGGCGGCCGATCAGGTAGCGTAGCATGGCGTTCTCTAGGGTACAGGGAACTGGGGACAGGGGACAGGGCGCCGCCGCAGGCTCCCTGTCGCCCTCACCCGCGCGGGAGAGGGCGACAGGGGGTGAGGGCCGGCAGGGCCGACAGGCTACTTCGGCGGCTCGGTGCGGTACTTGAGCACCTCGTTGGTGATGTAGAGCGAGCTGATCGAGTCGCTGAAGACCGAGAAACCCGGCCACTGGAGGGCGGCGCTGCCCGCCTTGTTGGCCAGCAGCGCATCGCCGGCCACGTAAGGCTTCACCAGATCGCCCACGGTGCGATGGGCGATCCAGATCGCCGGGACCTCCGAGACCAGCAGACGCTCAGCCTCCTGGAACTGCGCCATGCGGGCGGTGGTGTCGAGGTTGGCGGCCGCCTCGCCGACCATCGTGTCGAACTCGGCGTTGTTCCAGTTGTGGCGCCCGCCGCTCAGCCAGACGCCGAGCATATTCGAGGGGTCGAGGAAGTCGATGCCGTAGGAGACCATGCCGAACTTGATCTCGGTCGGCTTGGAGTTCAGGGCGTCCATGAAGATCTTCTGATCCTGGTTCTGGACCTCAACCTCGATCCCGAGCTCCTGCTTGATCGTGGCGGCGATCGCCTGGGCCACCGCCTGGCGCACCGCCGGCTCGTTGCGCAGCCAGAGCGTCAGCTTGGGGAAGCCTGCGCCACCTGGGAAACCAGCCTCGGCCAGCAGCGTGCGGGCCTGCTCCGGATCAAAGCGTTGGATGTCCTTGAGCCCCTCGGAGTTCGCGCCGGGGAAGCCCGGCATCAGGAAGGAGTAGGCCGGGATGCCCTGGCTCGGAGTAATGATGCTCTTGATCAGGGTGTCGCGATCAATGACGTGGCTGAAGGCCTGGCGCACCTTGAGATCGTTGAAGGGCGGGGTCTCATTGTCGAAGAACAGGTAGTCGGTGCGAAAATCCTGGGCGTTGGTGCGGATCTGCTGCGCCAGCTCGGTGTCGGCGGCGACGATCTCGTTGTCGGCCGTCTGGAGGGCCTGGCCGGTCACAAAGTCCACCTCACCCGACTGATAGCCGAGGAAGAACGTCTCCGGCTTGGCGCCGATGCTGATCACCTTCTGGATGTAGGGCTTGTTGCTGCCCTTGTAGGTCGGGTTGGCCTCCCAGACGATGCGCTCGCCCTTCTTGTACTCGGTGAGGATGAAGGGACCAGAGGAGACCGAGGTGGCCGGGTCATTGTTGTAGAGCGGGCCGTGGGCCTCAAAGGCCTTGCGCTGAAAGGGTGTGCTGTAGAGCAGCTTGGCCGGCAGAAACGGCGCCGGGGTGTCGGTCGTTACCACCAGGGTGTTGGGGCCATCGGCCTTTACGCCGATCTCGCTGGGGGGCACCTCGCCCGCCACGGCCTTATCCCAGTTCAGGATAGCGCCGGGGGAGCTGTAGTACCAGGAGAAGTCCCAGGCGTGCTTGGGGTCGGCCGCGTACTGGAACGTCATCACGTAGTCGTCGGCTGT
>JAYUYB010000703.1:0-2962 GCA_043752655.1 Chloroflexota bacterium | reverse complement strand
TCGTCATCTCGGTGAGTCCCAGCTGCGCGCCAATCTCCTTATTTGTCAATCCGCGGCCAAGCAGACGTAGTACGCCCCGTTCACGCTCCGTCAGGAGCCTCAGCGGGTCTGCTGGGACCGGCATCGCTTGCATGAGGCGGCGCGCCACCGAGGGGTGAAGCTGGGGCTCGCCACGGGCGGCACCGCGGATCGCGGCCACCAAGGCATCGCCACTAATATCCTTCAGCAGATACCCCGCGGCGCCGGCTTGCAGCGCGGCGTGAAGTCTGGCGTCATCGCCAAAGCTGGTGAGGATCAGGACAGCCACGTTGAGCCGCGCCGCGCTGATGGCCAGGGTTGCCGCCACGCCGTCGAGCTCCGGCATCTGTAGGTCGAGCAGCGCCACCTGCGGCCGAGCAGAGGCCGCCAGGGCCACGGCCTCGCGCCCGTCGCGGGTTTCGCCAAGCAGCGGCAGCGCGTTGCGCCATCCACGGGTCGCTAGCCTCCGCCCAGCATAGCTGCTAGCGACGCGCCAGACCACCCCCATTGGTGGGTGGCAGCGCCCCATTTTGTCCAGCGTCGTTACCTCCGAAAGCAGGGCTTTATGGCACTAACCAATGCAGGTTGTTCTGCCCCTGAGCGCCGTGATACGGTACGCCCACGCTTGCCCACATCTATTCAGGAAGGACAACACCCGTGTCGATCTCACGCCGTTCGTTTCTCATCCAGTAGGGCGCAACTGCGGCAGGTCTCTCGGCCGGCCTCGCGGGATTGCAGTCTCTGTTGGGGCACGCCGCCGCGCCGCAAGCCGAGCTGCCTACCCGGCCCCATATCGTCATCATTCTCACCGATCAGGAGCGCACGCCACAGCACTGGCCCACCGATTGGGCAGACGCCAATCTGCCAAACCGCAAACGGCTGATGGATACGGGGATCAGTTTTTTGCACGCCTTCTGCAACACCATCTACTTCGATCCGAATGGCCGACAGCCCAATCAGTACGAGCTGTACGATTTGGTGAACGACCCGCTTGAGACCAACAATCTGGCGCAAAGCAGCGATCCCGCCATCCAAAAGCTGCGTAGCGAGCTCGATCAACGCCTCGTCGCCCAGATGGCCACCGCGCAGACGCTCCCGTTCGCGCTCGCGCTCCCGCTCATCACGCAATAAGGCGACCCCCGCTCGACACAACAACTGGCGGCGCGCTGTGGCTCTTTGGGCCACGACGCGCCGCCAGTTGCTTGAGCGGAAGTCTACTTTTTAACCGGCTGGCCGGTGTAGGGGTCGAACTGCCACTCGCCCGTGGGGTCTGCGGCAGGCGCTTGAAGCGTCGGCTGGGCAGCGCCCGCCTGTGGCATTACTACCCAGAGAATAATGTAGATCAGGGGGCTGAGGCCGCTCAGCACCGCCACCACAAACAGCAGCCGCACGAGCGTGGCGTCGAGGCTGAAGTAGCTGGCGAGGCCGCCACAGACGCCGCCGATCATCTTATCGTTGACACTGCGTACCAGACGTGTATCCATTATTGGGCTCCTTTAGAATGCTGTGGGCCGCTCCGCGCGTCCCTTGTCGTCTCCTGCCAGTACGACGCTCGCCGCCGCCGTTTGTTGCGCGCTGTGCCTGTTTTCACGCGGGCCGCATCGCGTCTTCACATGCCCTTCACAGCTGGCAGCTACACTGCGGGCGTGTCAACAACGTAGGCCGCCAGCCAGAGGCTCGGCGGCACCACAGCAAGGAGCGAGCGATGCTACGCAAGATTGTTTCCACCTTCAGCGCCCTCGGCGTTGCAGGCGCCCTGGCCGCCACCATTGCCCTCGGCGCGCCGACCCCGGCGAGCGCTGCCGCCACGACGGATCAGCCCACAGTGCTGCTTGCCCAGGCCGCTGGCAAGCCCGAGGCGCGCGCCCTTGCGGGCCAGGCGCTCAGAAAGGCGCTGGTGCGCGCGACGGCAGACCTGACAGGCAAGGAGGTGACGGCGGTGCGCGAGGCGGTGCGCGGCGGCCAGAGCCTGGCCCAGTTTGCGGCCGCCAATGGCAGCAGCGGCGACGCGGTGGTGCAGGCCGTGGTAGAGAAGGCCCGCGCCCGGCTCGACCAGGCGGTGGAGAAGGGTCGGATCACGCGTGAGCGGGCCGACGAGCTGCTCCAGAAGCTAACCGAGCGCGCGACCGAGCTGGTGAATAAGACGCGCGAGGCGTAGGCGCTTCGTAGCGAAGCGCAAAGCGTTTGAGCGCAAACTGCAAAGCGAATCGGCAGCAGCAAGCGGGAAACGCCCTGCGAGCAGGAGCAACTCATCTGCTCGCCGCTATAGACCACGAACCACAGGCAGCGGCGAGCGAGGTGCAGGCCCCGCGCTCGCCGCTGTGCTGCTTCGCGTCCTTCGCGGGGCTTCGCGCCGTTCGTGGTCCAAACGGTGCTAGACTACTCTCAGCCTCAGCCCACAGTGGAGCCGCCACCAATGCCCCAGCGCATCCTGATCGTTGACGACGTGCGCGAGCTTGTCGCCGGCCTCGCTGCCTACTTCCAGCAGGCCGGCTTCGAGACGCTGGCCGCCTACGATGGCCGCACCGCGCTCGAGCTCTTTCGCCGCGAGCGCCCCGACCTTGTGATCCTCGACGTGATGATGCCCGAGCTCGATGGCCTCGAGGTCTGCCGGCGCATCCGCCGCGAGTCGGCGGTGCCGATCATCATGCTCACCGCACGCATCGACGAGGCCGACACCCTGATCGGCCTGGAGCTTGGCGCCGATGAGTATGTGCCCAAGCCCTTCCGCGCCCGCGAGGTTGTGGCCCGCGCCCGCGCCCTGCTGCGCCGCGTGGCAGGCGACCTCGCCCCCGTTGGCCTGCTGCGCGGCGCCGGCGTAACGCTCGATGCCGCACGCCGCAGCGTGGAGGCGCACGGCCGCCCTGTGGAGCTCACGCCCACTGAGTTCGCGCTGCTCGCCGCCCTGATGCGCAACCCCGGCCGCCCGCTCTCCCGCTCGCAG
>JAYUYB010000702.1:0-7378 GCA_043752655.1 Chloroflexota bacterium | reverse complement strand
CCATCTTCTGAGCCTGGCGCAGCTCGTCCTCGACACGCCTGCGCTCGCTGATGTCGCGAATAATCGTCGAGGTAAACTCCGGGCTGCCGTCTGGGGCGTAGTGGACGATCACCACCTGCGAGGCCGGGAAGGCCTGCCCGTTGCTGTCGTACATTGTCGTCTCGCCCAACCACGCGCCGTCGCGCCTGGCGATCGGCAGGGTGATCGTGGTGAGCTGTGCTAGCGCCTCGGGGGTGTAGTGCGCGCTGGCGTTGATGGCTTGTGGATCGACATCGAGGCCGATGCCCAGGCTGCGCCGCCCGGCCTGGTTCATAAAGAGGACGCGGCCATCAAAATCGCATATCGCAACAATATCGGTGGTGGTCTCGATGATCGCGGCGAGGCGGGCGTGGGCGGCGCGCAGCGTCTCGGACTCGCGGCGGCGGCCCTCGGCCAGCTGGAGCGACTCGCGCAGACGGCCCACGGTGTGGTCGAGCGTGCTGCCAAGGGCGGCGATCTCGTCGCGGCCGCTATGGGGGATGGGCGCGTAGAGATCGCCGGCGCCCACGCGCTCGGCGGCGGCGGCAAGCTCGCGCACGGGCCACACAATGCTGCGGGCGAGCAGGTGGGCCACAAGCAGGGCGATGATCAGGGCGGCGGCGGTGATCAGAGTGGTGACGACCTGCGTCTGCCGCACATCGCCGAGAATAATGACGATTGGCTGCTCGTAGATCAGCGTCCACTGGATGGCGCTCTGGCCAAGCGGGCGCACCCGCGTAAAAACCTGGATGGTGCCGGGGCGCTCGGCCGAGTCCACGATAATGCCGCTGGGCTGCCGCAGGATATGCTCCGCGTCGGTGGGCTGAAGCTCGAAGAGCCCGCGCGGCGCGGCGGCCGCAGACGTCTGCGGAACGACGTGAACCAGGTAGGCGCCATCGCGCTCGGTGAGCGAGGTGGTGATGCGCTGGTCGGGGTCGATCAGAAGCTCGAAGATCGGCGCGACGGGGGCCTCGAGCACGAGCACGCCAGCAGGGGCACCGCGATCATCGGTGAAGAAGGTCGAGTAGCGCAGCAGCGGGCCGTCGCTGGCCGCCATGTCTACCGGCGCGATCTCGATCGGGCCATCGCCAGGCAGGCTGGCCCGGCGCAGGGCGTTGAGAAAGTAGGGTTCGCTGTAGCGGCTGGCGAGCTGCGCGTCGGGGACGCGGGCTGCTGTGGGGCCTGCGCCGCGCACGCAGACAACCTCGGAGCCACTAATGTCGAGCAGGCAGATCCCGCTGTAGCGCCTGGCGGTGTAGCGCAGAAACGACTTGAAGTGCAGGGCGACAGCGGCGCTAGCGCCTGGCTCGGCGTGGGCGTAGCGACGCAGCGCAGGCACCTGCGCGGCGAAGAGCAGGTCGGTGGCGGAGTGGGCGATCGTGCTCTCAACCATTGCGGCGCGGGCGTCGGCAAGCCGCAGTGCCTCCTGGGAGGCCTGCTTGATCAGACTGTCACGCGCCCGCAGCTGGTTATAGGCCGAGATCACAAGCGTTGGGATCAGCAGCACCAGCATAAAGGCGAGGACGAGCTTGGTCTGGAGGCTGGGATGGAAGAGCTTCGACATGATGCGCCCTGAAACATGCGGGGAGGCTGGCTCCAGCCTCACTGGGCGGCGAAAAGCAGCTCGGCGCGGGCTTGGGCTTCGGCCGCCGCCTGCTCGGGGGTAAGCTCGCCACGCAACATATCGTGGTATACGGTGCCAAGAATGGCGGCTAGGGCTGGCCACTGCGGCACAGCGGGGCGCATCCAATCGGCGAGCTGGCTTGCCACCTCTGGGCGGTTGACGGTGTGGAAGGCGGGGTAGCGCTGAGCGAGCTCGGGGTCGCGCAGCAGGCTGATGCGGGGCATGCCGCCATTGCCGTGCAGGGCGATGGTGCGCTGCGTATCGGCGCGCGAGAGCCACTCCAGGAACGCCCAGGCGAGGGCGCGCCGCTCGCCGATATTGGCAGGGATGCCGAGGCTCCAGGTGCCGAGGGGCGTAACCGGGGCAACGTTTGGGGCGTGAGGCGGTGCGGCGTAGCCAACCAGGCCAGCAACCTGCGAGGTTGGGTCCTCCTCCACGAGGTAGCTGCGCGCGGCCCACTCGTAGGTCATGGCGCAGCCGCCTGCGGCGAAGCGGCGCGCGCGCTGATCCCACGCTATGCTCAGCACATCCGGCGGCGAGACGGGCAGCAGGGCCATGGCGAAGCGGGCGGCGGCAACGGCACGCGGCGTGTTGAGGCTAGGCCAGCCGCTGGAATCGAGCAGGGGCTGGCCGAAGGCGGCGTAGAAGTGAGCCATCTGCTGGCCGAGGGGCTCGCCGCGCTGGCCGTTCCAGCAGAGGCCGTACTCGCCGCGCTCGGGATGGTTAAGGCGCAGCGCGGCGGCGAGCAGATCGTCGGTGGTGACGGGGGGCGCAAGGCCGGCGGCCTCAAGCTGATCGAGCCGATACCAGAGCAGCTCGGGGTGGGGCTGGATGGGCAGGCCGAGCTGGCGGCTCTGGTAGCGTGAGCCCGTGTAGGCAAGCGGGAGGAAGTCCTCGGGGTGCAGCTCGGGCGCGGCGGCGATCAGCGCGTCGAGCGGGAGCAGCACGTTCTCTGCGCCGTACTCGCCAAGCCAGAGCACATCGAAGCTCACAATATCGTACGACGAGCGCAGATCTTGGGCGTTGCGCAGGGTGAGCTCGCGCAGCTCGGCGTAGCCAACCACCTCGATCTGCACGGAGTCGCCGGTGCGGCGGCCAAACTCATCGGCGAGCTCGCGCAGGGCGTTGGAGAAGGGGTCGCCGACGATCAGGAGCCGCACCGTCTCGCCGCCGAGCATGCTGGACGGCGCAGTGGGGGCGGAGCCTGGCGCGCCAACACAGCCCGCAAGTAGGGTGACGACTAGCAGGAGAGGGAGTGCGCCTCGCGGTGGATAGAGGCGATTCATAGCGGCGCTCCAGACTCGTTCCGGCAACACCTGAGGGCCGAGTGTGCTGCTAGTATAGGCCTTAAAGATTACGGGGCAAGTCCGCCTGTGCGGGTGGGGTGCGACGTACCTTACTTTGCAGGCGTGGGCATGCGCACGCCGCCGTGGCCTGGCGGCTAAAGCCGCAGGCTAGGCGTGCAAAGCCCGCTGCGCGGGCTGTTTGAGCCCGCGCAGCGGGCTTCGCTCCGTACCAGCCGCGCGCTTCAGCGCGACGGCGTGCGGATGCGGCCAGCGCCCGAAACAACATGCCACACCCCCTGGCACGCAGCTTGCTCATCTAGCGCAGAAACGTGATGTCGGGACGACTGCTCTGGCAGCGTCTGCATACAGAGGAGGCTGCAATGACGATAAGGCTTGCCACCGCGCTGAGTGACCTGAGCGCTCTGCCCCGCAGCAAGCACCCGGTGCTCAGCGTGTACCTGGACTGGAGCGTCGGCTCGAACGGCCAGCGCCCGGTGCTTGCCATGCTCGATAAAGAGTTAGAGCGCCACGCGGCGACGCTCGACGAGCGCGGCCCGGCCCGCGCCAGCTTCGACGCCGACAGCGCGCGCATCAAAAGCTACCTCGCCGACGAGGCCCCGCGCGACGCGGCCGGCATCATCCTGTTTGCCTGTGATGCCGACGGCCTCTGGGGCGCCATCCCGCTTACTGTGCCCGTGAACAGCGCGGTGGCCGTGGACAGCTACCCGCAGCTCTACGAGCTTGCGCGGCTGCTCGACGACCACGAGACGTTCCTCGTGGCGGTGGCGGAGGGGCAGCAGGCGCGCATCTATGTGATGTCGCTCGAGCGGCTGGAGCAGGTGCAGCAGACCGCAGCCAGTGAGGAGATCAACCGCGTGCAGGTGGGCGGCCCGTCGCAGCTGAGCTACGCGAACCACACCGCCTTTGTGATCCAGCTCCACATGAACGAGCTGGCTGCGGCGCTCCAGAGTGCGGTGAAGGAGCACCGGGCGCGCCACATTGTGATCCTGACCAACGACGCGATGAAAGGCCCCGTGCGCCAGGCGCTGTCGCCGCAGCTTCAGGAGCTGGTAGTGGAGCTGGGCAGCTACCAGCACACCGACCAGCCCGAGCAGCTTTTTGCCGCGCTCTCTCCGCTGATGCAGGCGGAGGAGCACAAGCAGGAGCAGGCGCTGTTGGAAAGGCTGGCGGATCAGCTGGCCACAAAGGGTGGGCTGGCCTTTGGCGGCGAGCAGGCCGTGGCGCAGGCGCTGCTCAAGGGTCAGGTGGACACGCTGCTGCTGGGCGCGGCCTACGCGGGCGGCCAGGGCGGCGAGTGCCCAACCTGCGGCGTGCTGCGGCCAGGCCAGCGCCAGAACTGCCCCTACGATGGCAGCGAGCTGCTGGCGGTTGATCTGCGTGAGGCCCTGGTGCGCCATACGCTGCGCCAGAGCGGCCAGGTGGAGGTGGTTGGCCTGGAGGGTGCGCTGGATGAGCACGGCGGTGTAGCGGCCATGCTGCGCTTCCGCGACGACATCCAGCGCGCAGGGGGCGACGGCATCGCGTAGCGCAAGGCCGCAACTAGCTGGCGCCTTCAAACAGACGCACCACGAGCAGCAGACCCTCGCGCACCGACACATGCGCGGGGGCCTCGCTGATCAGGTTGCTCACGCCGCGCGAGCGCTCGAAGGGCAGCTCGGCGTCGTGCAGCGGGTAGTGGAGCCCACGCGTAGTGATGCCGCGCGCCGGGCCGCCCAAGGGCAGCAGCGAGACTGTCTCGCCTCGTATGCCGGGGATAGGCGTCTCGCCCCGCGCCAGGTAGGCTTCCTGGCCGGCATCCAGGAGCCGCACGCGCAGCCCGGCCAGCTCGGGGAGCGCCAGCATGGCCACGTTCGAGAGGCCCTGATCCCAGCGCCCGCCCATTGCGCCAAGCAGATCGATCTGCGTGGCGCCTGCGGCAACAGCCGCCAGCAGCGCCAGCTCCAGGTCGGTCTCATCCTTCTCGGCAGGGTGGCGCTGAATCGTCACACCGGCATTGGCGAAGGCAGCCTCGGCCTCTGGGCTAAGCGAGTCGAGGTCGCCGATCACAAGCTGTGGGGTGAGGCCAGCGGCGAAGAGCGCGTTGCCGCCCCCGTCGGCCGCGATCAGCAGATTGGCGCGGGCGAGTAGCATGCGAAATGGCTCGGCCTGGAAGGTGGGCGCGTTGGCGACGATTACGGCGTGCATTGGCATGTTGTCCACAGATGACACAGATTTCCGGACTATTTTTGCACCGCGCTATCCGCAGGGCGGCGGGCCGGGCATGGTGTCCGCAGATTGCGCAGATTGCGCAGATTTCCGGCCTATGTTTGCGCCGCGACATCCACGTTAGGGGGTGGGGGCGAGGGGCCACAGCCACCAGGCTGCCAGGCCCGCCGTCAGCAGCCAGAGGGCCACGATCAACGTGGCGCCCAGTCTACTGGTTGGGCGCTCTGGGGACGCCGCCGCCTGCGCTCGGCACTCGGCTAGCACCGCTTGAGGGATGAGCCGGATCGCCAGGGCGATGCCGATAGGCAGGAGGATCAGGTCATCGAGGTAGCCGAGTAGCGGGATAACGTCGGGGATGAGGTCGATCGGGCTGAGCGCGTAGGCGACCACCAGGCCCGCCACAAGTTTTGCCGGCCAGGGGGTGGCCGGGTGGCGGGCCGCCAGCGCCAGGACGTGCGCCTCGCGCTTGAGCCTGCGCGCCCATGTGCGCAGCCGTGCCCAGCGGTTTGTGGGCTGCTCTTGATCGTTCACGCGCTACGCCGCCGACTCGATCCGCACCACCGCCAGGCTCAGGATCGCCGCCGGCTCCTTGCCCGCCTCGCGCCAGGTGCGGCCGCGGTCGTCGGAGCGCAGCAGCTGCCCGGCGTCGCTACCGGCCCAGGCGTAATCCATGTGGTAGCTCGCCGGGACGATGCACGTCACGCCGCCGCGCAGCTCGCCCTCCACGCTGGCCTGCTGCCAGGTGGCGCCGCCATCCTCGCTGCGCACCAGCGCGGTGCCGCCGGCGATCGCGGCGAGCATCACCTCCTCCTTGCCCGCAAGCAGCGCCATCGTCACGGTGCCGGGCGCCGTCGCCTGCTCGCGCTTCCACTTGGCCGGCCCGTGGGGCGTCGCCACAACCAGGCCGTCGCCGTTGACGAGCGCCAGCAGCCCCTCGGCATCGCCGCCGGGCGCCTGGGCCCATGTCTGCCCACCATCGCTGCTGATCAGCGCGTTGTCACCCTCCACAGCCACAAGCAGCGTGAGCTGATCCGCCGCAAGAATCGCGCGCACCGGTCGCCCCGCCAGCGTCTGACCGACCCGGCGCCAGCGGCCCTGGTTGCCGGGGTCCGTGTACGTTGCCAGACCGTCGGCGGTGCCCACATAGACGATGCCTGCCTTTGCCATGTCGCCTCCCGATCACTAAGCTTGCAGCTTGCAGGTTGCAGATTGCGCGCAACCGGACGTGCTGAGATTGTAGATAGCCACGCCAAGGCGGCCCAGCGCCTGCCAGCTAGCGCCCTTACCGGCGGCAGGCTCCCAGTGGATAGCGTCGTCGGCGGTGCCCACATACAGCCTATTGCTCGCCCCCATCCGCCTCCCCACACAAACAGCTCCGTCGCGGGGTAGCATAGCATTCGCGGCGGGGCGGCGTCAATGTTGGTAGACGCCGCGTCTGCGTGCCGAACATTATTATCCGCAGATGACGCAGATGGCGCAGATTTCCGGGCCATTTATGGTAAGATACTGACCACCCCCGGCGACTGTGAGGAGTACCCATGAGCGACCTCTTCGGCCATACCCGCAGCGTGCTGCGGCCCCATTATGCGCTGATCACGCCCCCCGGCCTTGTGCGCGCGCCGCTACCTGGCTGGCCTGGGGCCGCCTGCGCCGTGGTGATCAGCCCCGCCATGGGCGCGCGCTTTGCGCAGATCCACGTTACGCTGCCGCCCGGCGCGCAGGGCCATGGCCAGCGCAGTTGCGAGGAGCTGTTGCTCTATGTGCGCGCCGGCGCTGTGGCCATACGCGTCGCCGATCAGCGCGCCACGCTGAGCGCGGGCGGCTACGCCTACGTGCCGCCAGGCGCTGTCTACAGCCTACAGCCCGAGGGCGGAGCGGCCGAGCTGCTGGTGTTTCAGCGCGCCTTTACGCCACTTGCGAGCGTGCCCGCCCCAGAGCCGCTGTTCGGCCAGGAGCAGGATCTGGTTGGCGTGCCGTTCCTGGGCGACGAGGCCGCGCTGCTCAAGACGCTACTCCCCGACATTCCGGCCTTCGATATGGCCGTGAATATCTTCACGTTTATGCCCGGCGCAACCCTGCCCATGGTGGAGACGCACCTGATGGAGCACGGCATGCTGATGCTCAACGGCCAGGGCATCTACCGCCTGGCCGACGACTGGCACCCTGTGCAGGCCGGCGACGCGATCTGGATGGCCCCCTTCTGCCCGCAGTGGTTCGTCGCTAC
>JAYUYB010000701.1:0-2963 GCA_043752655.1 Chloroflexota bacterium | reverse complement strand
CTTGTTACGCTGCAACGCGCGCCTGTTACGCTGCAACGGCGCTGCTTTACGCTGCAATGTGCGCCTGTTACGCTGCAACGTCCCACGCCAACGCTCGGTTGGGCCAAAAATGCGCCGGAAATCTGCGTCATCTGCGTCATCTGCGGATAAAGCGCCCGGTGGTCGGACGTTGCATCCGCCCTGTCAGGGGGCCTAATTGGAAGCGCCATTCAAGGCAACGCGTTATAATGAAGCGAGAACGCACAAGGAGGATTCCATGCGCTACTCAGTGCTCCTTCAGCAGCGTACCGACGGCAAGTATCAGGCGTCCGTACTGCGGTCGTCGGGGCGCACGGGCACCTCGGCCCGCGCCAGCACGGGGCCGTCGTCCACGCGTTCGGGGAACCACTCCAGGCAGCCGAGCGACAGGATGACTATTGTTGGGCGGCCTTGTGCGCTTCGGCATAGATACGAAGGGCAGCATTGAGCCGCTGCTCGTAATCATCGCCCTGTGCTTTGAACCAATTCAACACATCCGCATCGATCTGCAGCGTCGCCGTCACAAAGTGCTGCGGCACGCGCAGCCTCGCTCGCTTAAAAAAGGCGTCCGTCAAAGGTGGGATATCTAATGTATCGATATCCTCATCTTTCATCGCATCAACCCGCTCCCAATCAGTCCCCGATGTATTCTTCATAGGCTTGTCGTTCATGGGTTAATGCCTTTCGCAGTGAGATGACACGGATAGTTGTGTCATCCGGCTCAGTAAAAACGGCAACAACAGTTCGTTCTCAAATCCGACCGATACCAATCCAGCGCTCCTCCCCATAGTCCATACGATCATCTATCTCGATAAGCATCGGCACTTGAAACATTTCCCAAGCATCAGCAAAACTCAAGCCGTGCTTGTGCACGTTACTCTAGTTCTTCTGCTCGTCCCATTCAAAGTTCATAGCAACAGTATATTCGGACACTGTGCGCCACGCAAGCAGGCTGCGCTCCTCGGCCTTGATGCGCTCGTGGAGCGTGGCGACGCTGTCGTCGGGGCGCACGGGCACCTCGGCATCTACCACATCTATGCAGGATCGCCTCTCGGGGCGCAATGAACGCCTATCGCTCGCCGCCCTCATCACCCAACGTGCGCAGGAGCTGAACCTCGGCGCATCCTGGGCACGCCCTAACCTCCCACCCGGTTATTGCGAAGATACGTTTTCGGCATATTGCCGAGCCGCCCTACGAAGCTCGTGTATAATTAAGGTAGATATCTATCCCCCTCAAAGGCTCGCCGCTGCATCTCTACCTCGGGGCTCTGTCGACCTCATCTAGCATAAGCACCTGTGTACGAAGCCAAGCGCGCTTCGCCGCGCCATACCGGATGCATACGCCTATGATCCTGAACCGGCTTAAGCACGAGACCGCTGCCGAGCATGGGGCGGTTGAGGCGCAGCTAGACCTGCTCGGCCGCCTGGGCTCCCTGGACGACTACCGCCAGCTGCTCGCGTGCCTCTGGGGCTTCTACGCGCCCTTTGAGCAGCTGCTGGGGGCCGGGCCGGACTGGGCGCGCTTCGACGTAGATATCGCGCAGCGCCTCAAGGCACCGGCCCTCGCCCGCGACCTACAGGCCCTCGGGCTTGCCCCGGCGGCCCTGGCCGCGCTGCCGCGCTGCCGCGCCCTACCCACGCCCACGAGCTTTGCCCATCGGCTGGGCTGTATGTATGTGCTAGAAGGCGCCACCCTCGGCGGGCAGCTGATCGCCCGCGAGGCGCGCGCGCGGCTGGGGCTGTCGCCCGAACATGGCTGCGCCTTCTTTGCCAGCTACGGCGACCAGGTCGGGCCGATGTGGCGCGCCTTCCGCGCGCTCTTGCTGCGGGTGGCCGTCGATGCGGCCGCCGAGGCGGACATGGTGCGCGGCGCCCACGCGACATTTGCGGCGTTCGGCCAATGGGTAGGAGCATACGCGCATGATGAGCAGTACGCCAGACCAGCCGATCGATCTGACCAGCTGTGATCGTGAGCCGATCCATGTGCCTGGCCGCGTCCAGCCCCATGGCGTGCTGCTCGTGCTCGCCGAGCCCGATCTGCGCATTATGCAGGCCAGTACCAGCACGGCCCAGTATCTCGGGCGCGCCGCCGAGAGCTTGCTGGGCCAGCCCCTCGCCGCCCTGCTCGGCGACGAGTATGTGCAGTATCTGCGCAACACCCTGGACATCGAGACGATTGACCAGAACCCGCTCTATATCTGGACGAGCCAGCTCGGCGCTGGTGGGCAGCACTTCGACGGCCTGATCCACCGCCATAACGGCGCACTCATCCTTGAGCTTGAGCCCTCGCACACCGCCAGCGCCCCGCGGTCAGACTTCTACCGCATGGTGAAGACGGTTGTCGCCCGGCTGCAGGGCGCGCCGAGCTTCGACGCGTTCTGCAACACGGCTGTGGCCGAGGTGCGCGCGCTCACCGGCTTTGATCGGGTGATGATCTACACATTCGACGCCGACGGCCACGGCTCGGTGATCGCGGAGGCCCTGGCCCCCAACGTGCCCTCCTTCCTCGGCCTGCACTACCCGGCTTCGGACATCCCCCAGCAGGCCCGCGCACTCTACCTGCGCAACTGGCTGCGCCTGATCCCCGACGTGCGCTACACCCCGGCCGATGTGGTGCCGACCCTGACGCCGGACACCGGCGCGCCGCTCGACCTGAGCTACGCGACGCTGCGCAGCGTCTCGCCCATTCACCTGGAGTACATGGCCAATATGGGCGTGCGGGCGTCGATGTCGATCTCGATCATCGACGACGGCGCGCTGTGGGGGCTAATTGCCTGCCACCACCTGTCGCCGCGCTACTTGCCCTATGAGGTGCGCGCCGCCTGCGAGTTTTTAGGCCAGGCCTTTTCGCTGCAGCTCACCGCCAAGCGGGACTCCGAAGACCACCAGTATCGCGCGCAAGTTAATACGGTCGGCCTGCGGCTGATCCAGCAGATCGCCGAGGT
>JAYUYB010000700.1:0-2964 GCA_043752655.1 Chloroflexota bacterium | reverse complement strand
GCCAGGCGGCCACCGGCGCAGCGGCGAGCGCTCGCTCCAGGTTGAGCGTGTCGGCGACGGCCACGATGGCGTTCAGCTGGAGCCCTGCGCCGCGCACGCGCCTGATGATCCCGCCAGGCTCCGCGAGGCCGCTGGTCTCGATCACAATCTGGTCGGGGCCGTGATCGCTCAGCTCCTCCACGGCCAGCAGAAAGTCGCTGCCCGCCTCGCAGCAGACGCAGCCGCCCGTCAGCTCCACCAGCGGCGGTGCGCCAGCCCGTGCGAGGGCGGCGCCATCGATACCGATCTGGCCGAACTCATTGACGATGATAGCCAGGCGACGGCCGCCCGCGCCGCCCGCAAGCAGCGCCTTGAGCAGCGTGGTCTTCCCACTGCCCAAGAAGCCCGTCACAATCGTGAGCGGCGGGGTCACTGGCCGCTGTCCGCGTAGCCGGTAAGCTCCACGTAGCCGTTGCCGCCCACGGGCTGCCCGCCCTGGCTGCCGCTGATCGCCACGGCACCCTCCCAGTAGACGACGCTCACGGGCAGCTCCTGATCAAGCAAATGTGGCGTCAGCTCTAGCTCCAGCTCCAGCTTGGGAATACTGAGGCGCCATCGGCTCGGGTAGACGGCGCTGCTGCGTGGGCTGCGCCAGGTATCGAGCGGCTCCAGGCGCACATCCTCCACGCTCAGGCGCATGACGCTGCCGTCGGGGGCGGTGAGGCTGCCGCCAGTGAAGGGCGAGACAGCGCCGTCGGCGGTGCGCAGGCGGTAGAACATCAGGTCGGCGCCTGTGTCCAGCTGCAAGGCGAACCAGTCCCAGCCCACGACGGCGCCCTCCAGGGCGCTGGTGCTCCACTCGCGGTCCATCCAGCTCAGGCCCGTCACGCTGTAGCTCTGGCCAGCGGCGCTCACGGTGCCGCTGGTCGCCATCCGGGTGAGCGAGTAGTAGTAGGAGGCGTTGCCAGGTGTGGGGCCCTTCTGGCTGAGGCCGGACTCGCCCTGGAGCGTGGGGGGCTTAAGGCTGGCGAGCGTCAGGTCGATGGCGACTCCATCCTGGGCGGCCTGCAGGCGCATGGACATGCTTTGGGGGCCAGCGCCTGTGACGCTCCAGTCCTCCAGGAAGACGCGGAAGGGATCGTCGGAGGCGCCAGCGAGGCCAGCGCCGTCGCGGCTGAAGCGGTCGAAGGCGTAGAAGCGGCCACCGGCCACATCGCTGAGCGCAAAGTGGGCCATATAGATATTCTGGGCGCCCCAGGCGGAGGCGCGCGCGGGGATCTGCGGTGCGAGGCCGCGGCGGAAGATCGTCAGCTGGTAGCCAAAGTGGCGCTCGCCCGCGTTGAGGTTGCCGGTGAAGTACCACCACTCGATGGCATACTCCGCGTGGGGGCCGTGATCGCGGGGGAAGCTGAAGGGGCGGGGCGTGGTAGCGCGGGCCCAGCCGCTGTCGGCGACCCCGGCCATAGCCTCGACGGCGCCGATGCCGGCGCGAACCTCGGGCACAGCGGGGGCGGCGCAGCCGGCGAGGGCGACGCAGAGCATGAGCAGCGCAACTTTCACGGGGGCCTCGGCGGTATAGAGAGCGAGTACCCGTGCATTGTACCTAGCTGCACCCCGATGACGCAAGCCGAACTGCCCGACGACGACGCCCGCGTGCTGGTGGCGATCGTACAGCGCCCGCGCGATCTGGCCCTGGCCCGTGACGATGGCTGGTACCGCGTGCCGCTCAAGCGCGTGCCGCCCAACTTTACCGCCGACTACATCGCCTTCTACCAGACCGCCGCCTTTGGCGCGGAGCGCTGGTGCGTGCGCTGGTACGCGGCGGTGCTGCGCTACGCGGTGGTGGCGCGGAGCGAATTATTGCCGGCCGAGGCGGCCCACCCGCGTGCAAACGAGCGCTACTACCGGGTGGAGCTTGGCCCGCTTATGGAGCTGCCGCTGCCCGTGCCGGCAGCGCGGCTACGACGGGTGGCCTTTATCGCCACAAGCTTCGGGCAGCTACGGCGCGCCAGCGATGTGCGCGAGCTCTGGCGGCCCAGCGTGGGTGGCCCCGGCGACGATATTTGGGGGGCGGGGCTGGCAGGACGCAGGCTTCAGTAGTCAGGTGGCAGGAGTCAGGTAGCAGGAGTCAGTTCACAGCTCCCACGTCGCCGAGCGTAAACTGCCCCCTGCCCCTACCCCCGCTTCCCAGTGATGCTACAATGCCACCAAACAGAGCCAACACGCGAAACCTGCATGATCGATCAGACAGACAGACCGGCAAAGCTAGGGACGGCGGCGCTCCCCGCTGCGGTGCTCGCCGCGATCGCCGACTGCGCCGAGGCGTGCCGTGGCACGCTGCGCGAGCTCGATGGCGAGCGTGATCGGCTGCGCGCCGCCCTCGACCGGCGCATCCGCCCCACGCCCGATGGCCCCACCCGCCGCCTCTGCGCCGTCGATGGCTCCAACGCCACCGTGCCCGCCGCAGGCGCCACCTTCGCCGCGATCGCCGCCGCCGCCGTCGAGGAGGACACGCTCACCGATCAGGACGTGCTCGTGCGCCTGCTGCCGCCGATCGAGGAGCTTGAGAGCATCCTCGGCGGCCTGCGCTGCCTGCTCGAGCTGCGCCTGCTCGCGCGTCGCATCCGCGCCACCAGCAGCGGCCTCTTTGTGCTCGATGGCTCGTTCTACTCGATGCTGCTGGAGATCAATCGGCTGCTTGTGCGCTACGCCCAGGATCATCGCGCCGGCCGCCCGCCCGCCTGGTGGGAGACCTTTCGCCCTCTGATCGAGGGCTTCTTCACCAACGACGACTGGCGCCTGGTGCTGGAGTGCCGCCGCGTTGTGGCCCATCCCAAATCTGCTACCGCCGCCGACGATGTCCTGGAGCTCGCCCCGCATCTCAGCGGCACCGTCACCGACCGCACGCTCTGGACCAGTGTGCTCAACGCGGGCGAGCACTCGCTCCCAGTGCATCTGATCCGCAAGGATCGCCCCCATCTGCTC
>JAYUYB010000699.1:0-7379 GCA_043752655.1 Chloroflexota bacterium | reverse complement strand
TGATCGTCGAGCTCCAGGCCAAGCCGGGGAGGCGGGACGAGCTCAAGAGTCTGCTCCAGAACGTTGCAGGAACGCTCGGGCCGAGCCTGGCCGGTTTCCTGGGCAGCACCTGCTACGAGGTGCTCGACAACCCCGACATCGTGGTTGAGATCGCCGAGTGGGAGTCGGCCGAGGCTCGGACGACTGCGATGCAGCAGGCAATGGCCTCCGGCGCCTATGCGCCGCTAGGGGAACTGCTCGGCGCGCCTTTCCGGGCAACCGTCATCCGGCAGCTGCCCTGACGAGCGACCGAGTCACCTCCAGATCAAGGGAGTGCAGAAGCGCACCTTTGCACTCCCTGGACTGGCAGAGTCCACAACTACACCTGTGTACGTCCTATCACGAAGAAAGGAGCGCCCCATGGCTACGGCCAGCAGTCTCCCCCTCACCGCCCGCAACGCACTCCTCCGTACCATTGTGCTTGGCGGAACGCTTATCTTTATCATCCAATTTATCCACCAGTGGATTGTTGCCACGCTCATCCAAGGGAACCCGTTTACTTTGGTGTGGCAGTACATCGCCAGCGGCGCCTTGGGGAATGCCGCTTTCGAGGGTGGCGTCACCACCGTCCTGCTCGGGCTGCTCTTCCACTTGATCATCTCCTTCGTCATCGCCGGCGTCTTCATCCTGAGCGCCGACCGCATCCCGCTCTTGCGCCGCTATGCCGTGACCGGCGCGCTGCTGTATGGATTTGGTGTCTTCATTGTCATGAACCTCATCGTTCTGCCGCTCAGCGCGGCTCCGCCGTTACCCGCCCCCACCACGCCGTGGCTGATCGAGGCAGTGGTCGAGCACATCCTGGGGATCGGGCTGCCACTAGGCATCCTGGTGCGGCGAAAGGCCAACACCAGCAACGCATTCTCCCAGTGAGGATCGGCAAAGCCGAGACCGGCACGCGTGAGGCCGCACCTCTGTCCTCTTGACGAGGAGACGGTCATCGGACGCAGGGTCACCCTTCTCGCCCTAGGCTCGCGGGGCGATGTGCTGCCCTTTATCTCGCTCGGGAGGGCGCTGCAGTACGCCGGTCATCTGGTGCGCGTGGCCACCTTCGCCGCCTTCGCGCCGCTCATCCAGGGCGCGGGGCTAGGGTTCACCCCGCTGCTCGGCGACGCCGAGGCGCTCCTGCGCAGCGCCGCTCAGGGCGACGCCCTCTTCGGCCGCAACCCTGTCGAGGGCATCCGTGCGCTGGCTCGCTCCTACGGCAGCCTCACCCGCAGCCTGCCCGACGCCCTCGCCAGCCTCGCCGACCCCGACCTCATCCTCAACCAGCTCCCCTCGTTCCTCTTCGGCGGCGACCTCGCCCGGAGGGCGGTGGGGCAGGTTGGAGTAGCCGCCAGCAAGCCGCTCTTTTGATTGTGAGGCAAAGCACGGGAATGCGCGCTTGTGGTCAGTACAGTAGCAAGCGGATAGGGCCAGGACGACACACAATCGTCCTGGCCCACTGTTCGTATCCATTGCTATGGTGCGGTTGGCGTGGCCCGAGCTTGTCGAAGGCGACGCTAGCCGCACATACCGCCAGATCTTCTCCGAAGCGGTGGGGCTCTTACGAGGCCCTGGTGAAGATCAGGGTCGCATCGGCGGCGGTGGTGATCGTCAGGGTGTCGCCAGCGACGGTGAAGATGGCGGCCGTACCCAGGGTCTGGAGGAAGCTGGTCTCCTGCTGCATCACCGGCTCCTCGCAGCCCATCATGGTGCTACCGAGCTGGCCGAAGTTGAGGGTATCGCCGTCGATGGTGTAGCTGCCGAAGTACTGGTTGCAGCTACTGTTGCCGCTCGCCTGACCGTTAGCGCCGAACTCCAGGGTTGGCACGTGGTCGGCGGTCGGCGCCGCGCCGTTGAGGTCGGTGAGGATCCACCTGGTGCCGGAGAGACCCGGCTGCTCGGCGGGCCGGTTCGGCTGGGCCTGGCCGGTCGGGGCCTCGGGCTGGGTTGCGGGCTGGGTGGTGGCGGGGGCGGCGCAGGCCGCCAAGACAATGGCCGCCAGCAGCGCGGCGACCAGGATGATCAAATGCTGCTTCACAGTCGAAATCCCCGTATATTTGTGGCCCACCGACTGCCGGCAGGCAAGCAGTTTACGGGAGTCTGACGTCGTGGGCAGGTGAAACGTTCCTCGCGCCCGCCCAGCGCGATCAGTGGAACCGCCAGCCAGCCAGCCCCGCCGGGTCGGCGGAGTCGCTCCCCACAGTTGCGCAACAAGCTTCAGGACGTCACGGCTGACGGCAGGCCGAGGTAGGCCGCCAGGGCTGGGGGACGCCGGGGAGCGTCGTCGGGATGTTGCGCGGCAAGCGTTCCGCGCCAGTCTGTTCCAGGGGCGCTCCGTGCGGAGGCGACGATGGACACAGACTGGAGCTACGACCCGCGGGCGCGCTGCTGGCGGCTGGCCCTGGCGGGCTGGACGGCGTGCGTCGAGCGCTGGCCCGCCTCACTGGAGCACGTGGCCCGGATCATCGCACCGGGACGCCAGGCCATCGCCGCCCCCCACGTCTTCGCGGACATGCAGGCAGCCCAGGACTGGTGCCTCCGCGAAATTGCGCGCCAGGCGCCGGGGGAGGCGTGAGCGCCAGGGCCGGCGCGTAACTGTAACTGGTGACGGGGTAGGGCGCCGGCCTGGCAGGCATCTCGACGTCTGGACGCCTGGATGGCTACGGGCCAGCCTCGACAGGGCCGCGCTGAGCACCTGGCCGCGGGG
Organism: Chloroflexota bacterium; assembly: GCA_043752655.1. GTDB lineage: Bacteria > Chloroflexota > Chloroflexia > Chloroflexales > Chloroflexaceae > OHK40. Next base: position 4,651 of record JAYUYB010000699.1, on the reverse strand, counting down.
CGCGCCTCATGAGTCGTCGCCAATCCACCTGTCGGCGCCGTCCTCAAGCATGTGGTACCGCCCGTGCGCCCACTGGTAGAAGTCCTGCCAGCTCAGCAGGAGCCCCCCGCCCTCCACCGTCACCGCGACGCCCGCCTCGACGGCGCGGCGCAGCTCGCGGAGTTCCTCGACGAGCGTATCCCAGCCAGTCGGGCGCCCGCTGGGTGAACGGGCCGCGTAGAGCACGTCAAGCTCGCGGATCTGATCGCCCGTGAGCGCGTAGCTCCGTCGGGGGAGGATCACCTCGACGCCGCTGCCCGCGACAGCTAGCGCGAAGTTCGCTGGGCTTGCCAGCATGTGCGCGGTGAACGCCCGCTCGACCCACGCCCCCAGCCGGGCCCGCAGTGTGCCAGAGCTATCGCGTAAGGTCGGCGAAGGCATCGGCGAAGTACTGCTGCAGCAGGGCCCCGATGAGCTCATCCTTGCCTGGGAAGTTGCCAGGCAAAGCTGTGTAATGTGCGCTCTCCCGCATAAGCAATCGGGTAACGGCCAGGATGTCTGGTGTCGTCGTGTGCATATACTCGAGTCACGCTCCATTTGTCACCCAACAAGGTGACACGCGATCACCCCTGCAAGAGCTATGCTCTTCCCATAGACCTGCAATCAGGCACACTACGCCTCGACGTCAGCGACAGCTCACTCGGGTCTATCGGCTGGTCGTGGTAGTGGCGGGCAGCTTGCCCGCTCGCCGCACCACTCTTCTGCACAGTGGTTGAGGGACAGCCGCTCTGAGATGACCCGAGGCATGGTTTCAAGATACTGAGCATTTCCCTCAACGAGCTTGTGTTGCTGAGCGGCGGGTTCCTGGCCAGCGCGCTGTTTCGGCGTTCCGGCGTCGCCGCACGCCAACTGTAGGCTCGCACGAAAGGGATGCGCCATGGAACACACACCTCGCAGGCTGCCGAGTCACCAGCACGTCGGCGGCATCGCCGCACTCTATCTTGCCATCGCCTACCTGGTGGCGATCCCGTATTTTCTGGTCGTGCTCAACTACCAAGAGGTGGTCACCCCAGCGGCGAAACTCGAGCTGTTGGTCAATCACCAGGGCGACCTCTACCTGTTCAACCTGCTCGCGTATGTCGTCTTCGGTCTCGGGCTCACCGTTCTGGCCCTTGCCCTTTCCCATCGGCTCAGGGGCGAAACGCCGGCGATGGCGCACGTGATCGCCGGATGGGGCATCATCTGGTCCAGCCTTCTGATCGCCAGCGGCGCCATAGCCAACATAGGGATGGAGTACGTCGTCACCCTCCAACAGGTCGACGCGGCTGGTGCTGCCGGAGCGTGGCAGGTCATCGAGAGCATCGCAGACGGTCTGGGTGGCGCAGGCGGTGAGGCCCTTGGGGGACCCTGGGTCCTCCTGGTGAGCCTGGCGGGACTCCGCTCGCAGCGCCTGCCCAGGGCGCTGAACTGGCTGGGCATCGTGATGGGGATGGCGGGCCTCATCTCGAATATCCCGCCGCTCCGCGAGAGCGCGGTCGTCTTCGGCCTCCTCATCATTGGGGTGCTCTACATCATCGGAACCGTTGCCGGCATACTCAGCGTGGTGGCCGCGACACTGGTGCTAAGCGCTCCTGAAGAAGTCGCCAGGATTGCCAGCGACGACAACCGGCTGGTAGTCGGGGCGCTGCTCGTGCTAACCATGGGTCTGGCGCTCGCGCTTATCCCCATTGTGCTCTACCCGCTCGCGCGCAAGTACAGCGAGCCGCTCGCCCTGGGCTATCTCGTCTTCCGAGGTGCGCTTGAGCCGCTCGCCTACATTGCAATGGCTATCCCCTGGCTGGCCCTCGTCAGCCTGAGCCGCGGCTATGGACAAGTGGGCGGCGCTGATGCCGCCGCTGCCCCGGCGCTGAGTATGGGGCTGCTGCCGGCCCAAGCCGCGGCAAACAACGTCCTGGTCATCGTGTTCAGCCTGGGCGGGCTGATGCTCTACACCCTGCTGTACCGGTCACGGCTCGTTCCGCGCTGGCTGTCGGTCTGGGGGCTGGTCGCGATCTGCCTGCACCTGGCGACGGTCTTCTTCGTGTTGTTCCCCCGCATCGACCCGATGGCGCCCACGCTGCTCGTGCTGAACCTCCCGATCTTGGTGCAGGAGATGGTCATGGCGGTCTGGCTGATCGTCAGGGGGTTCAGCGCGTCCGTCATCGCTGCCACACCTCCTGGGCCCGGCTACGACCTCCAGACCGCTCACGGCCGTGCGGGGAATTAACCGACCTGCCCTATGTCCCCTTCGAACTGGTTATCGGGGTCTGGGCTCTGGTTAACGGCGTGCCGGAGCCGGCGCCCGCGTTGCGCATACATGCTAGACGGGAGCAGTCGTATGAACGCGATGATCGCCGAACACCCGGCTCCGCCGGAGGCGCCTCCGCAGCGCGACCCAACTGAAGCCGAGCGCGAACAGGCTGTTGTTGAGCTCTGCGATGCGGTGCGGATGGCGCTGGAGAGCTACGCCAACGTCCACCGTGGGAGCGGGCATCACTCCACGGTGACCACCTATCTCTACGAGCAGGCAAGAGCGATTGTCCTCGCCCACCTCAGGCGTTCCAGTGCTACCGACACTGTCATCTTTTGCACGCCGCGACGGGCGGCCGTTCTTGCGCGGCAGCTTGACCCGCGACACTTTACCGCGCTGTCGAGCCAGGACGTCGGCCTACCGCTGGGCCTGCGGGCGCTGGTCGTACGGCGCAGGGCTTTGCCCCAGGGCACGCCGTTTGAGACCGGTGGGGGGACGGCCCGCCTGGTTGGGCCGGACTGGGTGGTCTGGGCGGCAGCACCCGACCGCTTCGAGGCGGGCACACCTCCGATCATCAACGTAATCGCGTTCGCCTGGGCCCTTGAGCTGACCCGGCGCTTCGGGTGGAGAGTATTCGCGGGCCCGGTCGGCATACCCTGCTCTGCCGCTGACATCCTCGCCCACGACGAGCTCGCGCACCTCACCGGACATGAGCTGTTGGACGCGCTCAACCAGACGTTGCTCGGCCGCGATGTGCTGGTCCCGACCACGGACGGCCCGCGCCCCTTCATCAACCTGGACAACGCCGCAAGCACGCCCACGTTCGCGCCGATCTGGGACGTGGTCCAGCAGGCGTGGCGGCAGCCCAAGCCGACGCAGGCCGAGATCGTCCGCGAGGTGCGGTCGATCTGTGCTGCGGCACTGGGGGCGCCGCCGGCGAGCTATGAGCTGATCTTTACGGCGAACACGACCGAGGCGATCAACCTGGTCGCCGAGAGCCTGGGACACGAGGTGGCACCAGAGAGCGAGCCGGTCGTGCTCAACACCATGCTCGAACACAACTCCAATGAGCTTCCGTGGCGCACCATTCCTGGTGTGCAACTGGCCCGGCTCGCTATCGACGACGAGGGCTTCGTAAGCCTAGCCGAGCTCGAAGCCGTTTTGCAGGAGTATAACCAGCGGAGCGAACACGGGCCGCAGCGGATCGCGCTCGTAGCGGTGTCTGGTGCTTCCAATGTGCTCGGCGTCGTCAACGACCTGGCGGCGATCAGCGCCATCATGCACCGCTACGGGGCGCGCCTGCTGATGGACGCGGCGCAGCTCGTCGCCCATCGCAAGGTCGAGATGGAACGCTGGAGCATCGATTATCTCGCCTGTTCCGCTCACAAGGTGTATGCGCCGTTCGGCAGCGGCCTCCTGGTGGCGAGGGCCGGGCTGCTGCGCTTCAGTCCGGTGGAGCGGGAGCTGATTGGCTCGTCCGGCGAGGAGAATGTGGGCGGCATCGCCGCGCTCGGTAAGGCCCTGCTGCTCCTCCAGCGCATCGGCCTGGAGGTCGTTCAGGCGCGCGAGCAGGCCCTAACTGCCCAGGCGCTTCGTGGCCTGGCGCAGATCCTGGGGCTGGAGGTGTACGGCGTGAAGAGCCCCGACGCGTCCAGGTTTGCCTGGAAAGGCGGGGTGATTGTCTTCTCCATACAGTCGATGCTGGCGCCGGAGGTGGCCCAGCAGCTGGCGGCCCGTGGGATGGGGGTGCGCGCCGGGTGCCACTGCGCGCATCTCCTGGTCAAGCAGCTGCTGAAGATCCCCCCGCCGCTCGCGCAGTTTCAGCGCGTGCTGGTGACGCTGTTGCCGAAGCTGTCCCTGCCTGGGCTCACCCGGGTCAACCTGGGGCTCGAGAACACCGACGCCGAGATCGACCGCCTGATTGAAGGATTGCGCGACATTTCGCAGGAGCGTCGGGCGCCACGCCGCCCCGACCGTACCGCGCCGCATGTGAATGTCCAGCAGCAGCTCGATGCGTCCGCACGGGCAGCGGCACAGAGCATCTTCCGGCGCCAGTGCTTATCGCCTGTCGAGGAGGGCTGTCATGAAGGATGACGATCGGACGAAACACTCAACGCTTTGGGTTGTGGTCATGTTCAACATGGTCTTCGCCGACATTCTGACCTTTATCAAGCCTGGAGCATTGCAGGAACTCTGGGCCGGACAAGCGGGCGTGCAGGTCACTCCAGGGCTTCTGCTTGTATTCGCGCTGGTGTTGGAGATCCCAATCGCGATGATCTACCTGTCCCGGATCTTGAAGGGCCGGGTCAACCGCTGGGCGAACACACTTGCCGCAGTGACGACGGCCCTGTTCGTCGTCGGCGGCGGGTCACTGGCTCCTCA